>JANNQE010000803.1:0-2119 GCA_031441625.1 Planctomycetia bacterium | reverse complement strand
CTTCTCCCGATCCCCGCTGCGTCGCGCCGAGCAGACTGTTTTTTCTGCTCCGCTCCGGTGCAGCGACCCAAACCCCGAAGGCACATCGGCTTGTGCTCTTCGACATGGTGTTGTCGATGACGGCAGTGAATAATCCGGGCTATCTCCCCTCGAGCCCGCCGGCTGGCCCAGCAACACAACACCGATTGGACACGGCTGAACGGCACCGGCAGCACCGGCCGCATCCGCGAGCGGGACGTGGTCGCGGTGGTCCCAACCGCCGGTGTCATCCCACTGTCACCGATCCGCCGCACCATCGCCGCCCGTATGGTGGAGAGCCGCCAGCAGACCGCCCCGGTCACACTCACCGCCACCGCCGACGCGACGAACCTCGTCAACCTCCGCGGGCAGTTCAAGGCTGCTGAGCGGGGGGCAACGCCCCCCGACACCCCCTGTCCCGCGTGCACCGACTTCCTCCTGAAGCTGGTGGCGGTGGCACTGCAACGGCACCCGTTGCTCGCCGCCCGGTGGACCGACACCGGCCTGCGGCTCGCCGCCCGGATCGACATCGGCCTGGCCGTGGATACCGACGCCGGGTTGCTCGTGCCGGTCATTCGTGACGTGCCCGCCCTCGGCCTGAGGCAACTGACAGAGCAAACCCGCGAACTCGTCGCCCGCGCCCGGCAGGGTACACTCACGACAGCCGAGATGTCCGGCGGGTTCTTCACCGTCACCAGCCTGGGGGCGTTCGGAGTCGAGTTCTTCACCCCGATCATCAACCACCCCGAGTGTGCGATCCTCGGTGTTGGGGCGATCAAGCGGGTGCCGGTGATGGACGGTGAGCGGGTGGTCGGCCGGGAGCAGTTGCCGCTGAGTTTGACCTTCGACCACCGGGTGGTGGACGGGGCGCCGGCTGCGAAGTTCCTTCAGACGCTCTGCGAACTGATCGCCAACCCCGCCCCGTGGTTGAGTTAGCCCGACGCGCGAGCGAGGGGCGAACCACCTTCGGATAACGAGGCTTGCCCCTCGCTCGCGCGTCGGGCTAACAAGTCGGAGACTCCCCAATGCGATGCGATCTGAACGGAACCGTCAGCCTCGTCACAGGGGCGGCACACGGCATCGGGCAGGCCATCGCCGACCGTCTCGCGGCGAACGGCAGCACCGTCTACTACACCGACCTCGACGCGGGGCAGAGCGAAGCCGCCGCCGCCAAGACGCCCAACGGCCGCGGGCTGAAGCTGGACGTGACCGACCCCGCCGACATCGACTCCGTCATCGCCGGGATCACCGCCGATCACGGCCGGCTCGACCTGCTGGTGAACAACGCCGGCATCAACACCGCCAGCGACCGCAAGCCGATCGACCAGTACTCCCGTGACGACTGGGATCGGATCCTGGCGGTGGACCTGACGGCGGTGTTCGAGATGAGCAAAGCCGCCGCTGCGGTGATGCGAACGCAGGGCCGTGGACGGATCGTCAACATCGCCAGCATCGCCGGGTTAGTTCCACTCCGGTTGCAATCGGGATTCGTGGCGGCGAAGGCCGGGGTGGTGAACCTGACCAAGTCGATGGCCCTGGAGTTGGGGCCGCACGGCATCCTGGTGAACGGCATCGCTCCCGGCTCGATTCTGACCGTCGGCACGCGGCAGCTCTTCTACGGCGAAGGCGGGGAGTACAAGGAGGCGGCCCGGCGGATGCTCGACCACGTCCCGCTCGGACGGCCGGGCACGGTGGACGAGATCGCCGTCGCCGCACTGTTCCTGGCCGACCCCGAGAACACCTACATGAACGGCCACATCCTGGTCGTAGACGGCGGGTGGACGGCGGGCTACACCCGCGACTTCTAACCCACTTACGAGTTACGCAGTTGGCCGTTTTCTGGGAGTTTGGGTAAGTGAGATCCTTACCCACATTGCCCCGACGCATCCAGATTCCGGTCAGAACTGGCTCGCTGGGGCCAACTGCGTAACTCGTACCACTGCTTCCTCACAGAGGTTAGTTCTACAGCGCCGGATGCCGCAACTCTTTACGCTGCCGAGGTTCGGGCTACAACTCCGATCAGAACCGTCCCCGGTCGGAGGGCGAGATGGACCTCAATGAACTGCGGCGGCTGAAGCCGGAGCTGGAGACGTTTCTCGAC
>JANNQE010000802.1:0-10310 GCA_031441625.1 Planctomycetia bacterium | reverse complement strand
TGAAGAATCAGGTCCCTGCCATTGGGGCCATTGGGTCACACCTAAAGAAAACCACCGTCGGACCGCACCGTCCTCGGCCGAACGGTCAGCGAACCCCCGCCCCGCCACCGTGGCGTGACGGGATGAACACGTCTCAGCGGCCGAGTTCTACCCGCACCAGCTTCAACACCGGCCACTTGTTTATCTCGGCCAACACCGCCCGACTAACGGCGGCGGTGAACGCCTTGCCGGTCAGCACTCGGCGGACGGCCCGCAGTTCGGCCTCGGGCAACGAAGCGGGGATGCGGAACGTGACGTGCCACTCGTCGAGCAGGACCGTCTTCGGCATGGTCGGTCTCGGGGAGTGGGTGAGAAAGGCGAAGGGGATCGTGTCCTCGTCCGCACGGGCTGACGCACCCCTGAACGGAGTGCGCGACCGGCCGGACGATTCCTGCTCCCCCTTCGCCACTCCGCCGTCAGCGGGCCGCGAGCCAGCCGCCCTTCCGCAGGCCGCCGGTCACCTGGCCGATCGCGGCCGTCGCCGCCGCCCCCAGCCCGCTCACCGCCGCCGCCACCGCCGGGGGACAGCAGCGGTCGACGAGCAGGGCGGTCAGCCCGACGGCCAGGCCGACGCTGAGCGTCACCAGGGCGATCCGCTTGAGCGGCAGCACGGCGGTGAGCATGCGGGCGGTGAGGGTGACGGCTTGCACCGCCGCCGTCGCCCGGTCGAGGGCGGTGTCCTTCCACTCCGTCAGCTTCGCCTTCAGCACCTGCCACCAGTTCGGCTTGGTGACGGTCGTCACCGTCGGGGTGGGCGGCGAGGCGGGCATACTCCCCGTGAGCATGGCCCGCATGTCCGGGTTGGTGAGCAGTTCCAGCACCACTTCTTTCATCGCCTGCTTGGCACCTTCCTTGCAGGCGTCGGCGACGGCGGCGGGGAGGGCGTCGGCGAGCACGTCGAGGATCGTGTCGAGGCGGTCGAGTTGGTCGCCCAGTTGCTTGCGGGGCGGGCGGCCGTTCAGGGTCGCGGTCATGGCACAGTCTCCAAAAGAACGACCCGCCGGGGTGAGCGGCGGGTCTGGGGTGGTGAGTGAGAACACGGGGTCAGCCGCGGTCGCCGCAGTACCGCGCGTAGTCGGCGCGGAGCTCGGCCCGCACCTGGGACACGCGGGCGGCCGACACGCCGGCCGCGGCGGCGATGTCCCCCGGCCGCTCGCCGGCCAACAGGCGGTCGAGCACCCGCCGCTTGGCGGCCGCCAGGGAGCCGACCCAGGCGGGGAAGTCGAGGCGGAACTGCACCTGGTCGGGCACCGGCGTGCGGGTGTTGTCGCGGACGGCCTCGGCCAGGCGGTCGCCGGCCGGGTCGGGGGCGGACAGTGAGGTCAGCCGCACGCCCTTCCGGTGCGCGCACGCGGGGGAGGAGACGTCGGTCACCGGCTCGCTGCCGCACGCCCGCCGGCCGGAGCGGGCGGCGCGGGCGGCGTACCCGGCCAGGCGGGTGGCAAACGTGTGCGGCTGACGGCCGCGGCGGGCGAGGCGGACGAACCACACCCAGCACAGGGCGACGGCCTCGCAGGTGGCTTCCTCCCGCCGGTGCGGGCAGCGGACGGGACGGAGGTGGAAGCGGACGACGGCGAGCACGCGGGGGAGGACGGACAGGAAATCGCGGCTGGTGGCGGGGGACGGCGGTTCGGGCATGACGGGCTCCGGCGCGGCGAAGGCCGCGGGTGGGACGGGTGGGACGGGTTGACGGAGGGGAACAAGACGCGAGTGGCGGGCCGGCGACGGTTAGCCCCCGCCGGCAAGGAAGTTTGACACGGATGGTGGGTGGATTAACGGTGGGCGGACAGCGGTGAACGTCGGGCGGGCGGGAGGCGGTCGAGGAGTTCGCGGTTCGGGGACGTGCGGCTGTGTCTGGAGGAGCGGGCCGCGAGTGGGGCGGTGGAGGCGAAGGGGGTCGAGGAGGTGTTCGTGCGGCCCGGAAACGCCCGCGGCCCAGTTCACCAGGGTTGGCGAACGGGGCCGCGAGGGACGGGCGAGGGGTAGCCCGCCGTCAGGAGAATTTGACACGAAAACGAGGGGCGTTAAGGGGGTAGGCCCGGTGCCGCTCTCGGGATTCGTCGAAGACGGCTCGGCTACTTACGAAACCGGGCGACGAACTCTTTCACCTCGGGCGAGTCGGTGTCCCGGAGCCAGGCGTCGTAGTCCATTGCACTCGCGATCGCGTCGAGTAGGACCTCGACCTGGCTACTCTTGACGGCCGGGTTCAACTTCTCCGTCAGATCCACCAATGTCTCGATCAACTCCCCCCTATTTCGAAAGTGCCTGTCCGGCGCCAACGGCTTCTCCGGCAACCGCCTCACGAATCGCAGCCGGTCGCTCGGCGAATTCGGTACGCCCTCGACGTGCTTGCCGAGATGCTGTTGCGAGAGCAGTTGGAAGTAACACTGAAAAACCAGCCACGGGCGATCAGTCGCGTCCTCCGCGGTCACCGCCTCGACTTTCCACGTCTTCAACTGCCCCGCCATCGTCCTCGCGGCCTCCAGCAATTCCTCACCGTCCTTGGGCGTGGTCTTCGGTTGACTGGACACAGCCCGGCGGACGAACGCCGACACATCTGTACGGGCCTTCTGGTCGAAGTACACCTGCTCCTTTCCCTTCTCCTTCCACCAGCTCTTGAAATCCATCGCTTGGTCCAGCTTCTCGAGTACCTGGATGGGCGTGTCGGCCGGATTCGGCTTGTCGGTCGTGGAGTCTTTGACCAGGTGTCCGACGAGCTTTCGTAACGAGTCCACCACCTCGGCATCCGTCTTGAGTTCCTCCGCCTTCGGCGGCAACCGCTTGACGAAGAGGGTGTCCGGGTGGGTACCCTTCAGCATGCCGTTCCACTGGCTCTGCGAGAGGAACTGGAAGAACCGCCTGGCGGTTTCGAGTTCGGTTTCGCGGGCATCGGGCTGTGCCGACGGTCCTTGCCATTTGGTCAGCAATCCCTGCATCTTCTCCTGCCTCTTCCTCGCGTCATCCCCCTTCTTGGCCTGGGTCGGTTCGGCGGTCGGTGTCCCCCGGCCGAACAGCGGGAACTGCCACCAGGTCACCCCCGCGATCAGCAGCACCGCCAGCAGGCCCACGCCGACCGGCACCCACCCGCGGCGCGGACGCGGCCGGGGCGATGGCGTGTTCGCCTCCGCGACCGGGATCGACAGTGTCGGGTCGCGGCCGGGTGCCGAAGCACCGAGCCGGGCGAGGTGCGCGGTGATCGACGCCCGGTCGGGTTCGGACGGCGGCCGGCGCAGGAAGACCACCCGTAGGACGGTCGGGAACCGGCCCTTGGCGACGGGGTCGGGGCAGTTCACATCCTCGACCTGTTCGCCGACCAGCACGCCGCCGAGCGCCGGACGGAGGATCCGCCCGCGCGTGCCGGCCGCCATCACCGCCGGCCGATTGTCTAACTCCGGCTTCAGCGAGGCCATCAGCTCCAGCATCCGAGGTTCGAACCACGGGTGATAGGCCCAGCCCTCGCCGGTAACGAACCAGCGGTGCACGGCGACCGCACCGGATCCGCGGGACAGGGTGTCGTCCGTCATCGGGGTCACTTCTCCGGGTAGGCGTCGAGGGCGGGCGGGACGGCGGCCGGGCACTCGAGGTGCAGTTCGACGTCCTTCCCCTTCTTGCAAGCGGCCTTCAGCGTGCCGTTCAGCTTGCCGAGCAGGAACGACTCGTTCTCGATCGTCACCGGCACCTTGGGGTTCAGCAGGCCGAACAGGTCGTCCTTCTCCACGGTGAACTCGAGGGTGGCCGGGCGGCCCCACTTGAACCGCACGCCGAACTCCTTGTCGACCGCGGGGGCGTTGCCCTGGAACCCCCAGCCGGTGTCCCCCGTCCAGTCGCCGTTGCGGACGAGCACCCGGGTCTTGTTGTTCCCGTGGTCCAGGTCCGACCCCTGGGGGATGTGAACGGACCGGATGGTGAACTGGTACTCCTTCTCCTCCTGGAACCCCTCGAACCAGGCGACGTACCTCGTCACCGCCTCCGCCCGACGCTTCACCGGGCGTTGGCCGTCCAGGTACCGCCGGGCGGCCTTGACCGCGATCTCGACGGCGTCCTTGTCGGCGGCCTCCCGGACCATTTTGCGGACGGCCTCGTACTCGTCGCGGTCCCACCGGACGCGGGTGAGATCGGCCAGGCCCGCGGCCTGTTTCGCGTGCCCGGCCCCCGGCTGCTGGGCGTACCTGTTCGCCCGGTCAATGACCTCGAGGTACTTCTTGGGGTTCTCGGTGGCATACTTGTCCACCGCCTCCCACTCCCGCGTGTCGATGATGCCGGCGAACTCCGCCCGCCGCTGTTCCACCTCCTGCACTTTCGCGGTGGCGACCTTCGACGACCGGAACCGCTTGAGGAAGGCGTCGCACGCGCCCAGTTTGAGGGGGTAATCGTCCCCCGGTCTGGTGAGGTCCGACTGGAGCGCGAGGTACGCGTCGTCCAGGGTGAGCTTGTCCTTGTGTTCCGAGGCGAGGGAGCGATCCTCGTCCGCCCAGCTTTGCGCCCGGGGCACGTGGACCGACTTCGGCCAGTTCGCGCAAAACGCGGCGGCCTTCTTGCTCCGCTCGTCGGCGAATTCGGCCTCCGGGTGCTGCTCCCGGTCGGCCTCCAGGGCGGCGAACGCCTGGTTGGCCGGGAAGGCTTCGGCCCGCGCCCGGTCCTCCCGCTCCCACTTCTGAGCGGTGGCCGTCATCCGCCCGCTCGGCCACCGCTCGCGGAACTCGGCCGCCAGGCGGGCGGCCTCGGCGGCGGACACGTCCCCCGGGTGCTGCTGCCGGTAGGCGTCCAGGGCGGCGTACTCCTCCTCCTCGCGGGCCGCCCGGTTGAGCCCGTGCAGACCCAGCCAGATGAGTGCGACGAGCAGGACGGCGGCCAGCACGCCCCCGCCCCAAGTCGCCCACACTCGTCTCCGCCGGTCGCGTTTGGCGGTCCACGCGTCCAATTCCACCCGCGCCTTCTCGGCGACCGGCCCCTTGTTCACCCCGTGCCACTCCATCAGGTGGCGGAACTCCCGCACGCTCTTCCCGTATCGGCCGGCCGTCCCGTACTCCTCGGCCTTACGACGGGCACGCTCGAAGAGCATGTCGTCCGACTGGGCGGCCCCCCACACCAGCGGGTCGAGCAGGCCGACCGGCTTCGGCCCGTCGGCCGGCGGCTTGCTCCCGTCTCGGTTGGCCCCGAACGACGAAACGGGGAACAGTTCCACCCGGTCGCCGCAGATCTTCAGAGTGTGCGCGATCTGTTGGAGGACGTCGTGAGACTCGAGGTACTTCCACGCCCGCTGACGCTCGACGGCGAGGTCGTGGCCGGGCGTGCCCTGTCGGTCCCACTGGGTGAGCAGGATGGCCAGCGGGCGGGCGATGGTGTTGCCGTCCGCGGTCAAGTCCTTCAGGTGTTTCACCAGCAGGTTCACTTCGTTCAACCGCTCGCGGAGTTGGTCCGCGGTGGCGTCGATGTTCAGGAACAACAGGATGGCCTCACACGCCCCGACCCAGTCCTTGAACTCCTCCCGGAGCACCGCCGCGCCGATGTCGTTCCGCTGCACGATCGCACCGGCGTAGTCCCGGGTGGTGACGCCCCACGCCTGGCCGCCGGCGGTCAAATCCAGGTGCAGGTCGGTGGGTGTCGTGAGTGACGTGGCGTCCGGGACGTCGCCGCCCCGGAGGGTCGCCCACAACCCCTTCAGGTAGTCGATCGAGGAGTCATTCCCGAAGGTGACGGCCGCCGCTTCGGTGGCGCGAGAGCCGTACAGACAGGCCAGGTAACAGGTCTTGCCCGTCCCCCGGGCGCCGTGAATCCCGATCACGCGGGCCCGGCCGGATCGTGGTGGTGGTGTGCCGGGCGGCGGCGGGGTTGGGGCGGTGGTGCTCACGGGTGTGGACTCCAGTCACTCGTGGAACGGTTCGTGGTGCGGGTGCGGCCGAACGGGAGCGGGGGCGCCTCGGCGGAACCCGTGCCGCACCCACGGCAGTGCGGCCAGCAGGAGGAGGGCGACGATCAGGCTGCCGCCCAGCCAGGGGTTCAGCCACTCCTGCCGAACGGGTGTGGTCGGGGCGGTCGCGCCGTCGGCGGGGGCGGTGGGTGCATCCGGCTCGCGGAAGTATTCCGGCCGGGTGAGGTACGTCGCCAACCGGCCGTCGGCCAGCCACTCCTCCCGGTGGGGGTGAATGGTGTCCCGCCACACCCGCCCGGCCGCGGCACCCGACGTGCGGACCACCGACAGCCAGAGCGGGACGAGGTGTTCGGCCGCCAGCGTGTCGGGAATGTCCCGCAGGTGCAACGTCCGGGCGGCGGCGGTCGCCTCCTCGGGCGACAGGCGAACGGTCGTCAGTTCCCGGACCACCTGCTCGGACAGCAGCCAGTGCGCGACGTCCGCCACGAAGTCGCCGTGAACGCGGGCGAGCGCCAGCCCGTTCGCGCCCAGGTGGTGCAGCAGCCGGTCGCCGTCGTCGGGATGCCGGCGGAGCACGACCTGGACCGCTTCGCCGAGTTCCACGGCCAGGCGTTGGTCGGCCACGGGCAGGGAGTCGAACTCGGCCAGCAGTTCGCCCGAACCGGCGAGCCGTCGGAACCGGTCCGCCAGTGCGTCGGCCGACAGGGGGGGCGAAGGCCGGGCGAGCACGTCGGGCACGTCCGTCAGCTCACCGAGCCGCACGGGCTGCCCGTCGTGCACCTGCCGGGCGGCGAGTTTCTCGACGAGGGGCACGACCTGCCCTCGCCCCGCCGCGGCGAGGAGGAGGGTGAGGGCCAGGCCAGGCCAAAGGCCGCGGGCGGTCATCGCAGCACCCTCTCCATGACGGCGATGACGAAATCGGTGACCGCGGACAGCGGGTCGTCGAGGTCCCGGTGCGGCACCGGGATCGTTTCGGCCGAGCCCAGCCGGCTGACCACCCGTTCGGCCAGCGGCCGTAGGCCCTCGGTCCAGACCGCCAGTCCGATCCGTTCGGCGACCACCCGCCCCTGCCGCAGCCAGGTGGAAGCGGTCACCGGGGTGGCCGGCCCGCCGGCCCGCCGGAGCCACTCGCTCGCCCCGCCGGGCGTCTGCCGAACCTGCGGGATCATCACGACCGCCCCCTTCGGGCCGACGACGGATTCGACGCGGGTGACGCCCGGCTTCCCCTGCACGTGGTCCGTCCGCACGACCTCCACGTCGAGCCGACCGTCCTTGGCGGCCTTCAGCACCTCCCCCGCGACCCGCTTTTCCTCGGCACTCGTCGCCCGACTGTTCAACTCCCACTCCGCCACCGCCTCGGCGTTCTCGATCGTCCCCTGTCGGTGACCGCGGTAGGTCTTCGTCGGGCTGCCCCCACCCTTCGCCTCGATCACCTTGATCCGGTCGCCGTCCCGGTAGACTTGGTCGAACCCCTGCCCCCGCCCCGGCGCGCCCTTCAGCAGCGGCTCGTACCCGACGTGTCTGGCGTACTCCGCCGCCCCGTCGTCGCCGATCCGTTCGACCAGCTTCGCCTTGCCGCTCACGTCGCCCTCGGCCAGCCGGAGGTACTCCCGGCGGCGGTCGGCCAACTGCAACTCCACCCCGCCCGTGCGCGCCTCGACCCGCCGCGCCGCCACCTGCCCCGCCTCTTGACCCAGCCGGCGGGACAGGTCGGTCCCCTCCCGCGTGAGCGCCTCCACCGCCTGCCGCTCCAGGGTCTCGGTGAGTCCCTTTCCCGCGGCCTCCAACGCCTGGCGCTCGAGTTGCGACACCCCCTTCCGGGTCGCCGTCGTCGCCAGTTTGCGGGTCAAGGTCTTCGTGACGCGGGCACCGACCTTCACCGGCGTCGTGACGGCTTTCCCCGGCGGGAACACCGTGGCGGCCAGATCGACGACGTCGAAGACGGCCCAGAAGACGTCCTCGTCGGACACGTACCGGCCGGCCGCCGCCTGTCCGACTGTCCGCACGGCGAGATACCCGGGCACCCATTCCAGCACCGCGTCGGCGGGCGAAGGCTCGCCCACATTCGCCAGCACCTCCGCCTTGAGGTTGGGCGCTTTCGCGTAGCCGTCGATCGCCTCCTGCCCGCGGCGGCGGATCGACAGGATCGCGGGGACGATGGCGGGCGGGGTGGCCTGCGGGTCGAGCAGGTCGGGGTCGGCCCGCCGCAGGAAGGCGAGGAACGACTTGTTCGCGCGGTACTGGTCGAACACCTGACGCGCCGGCTCGCCCAGCCGGGCCATGGCGACGAGTGCGGGCAGCTTGAGCTTGTCCGAACTGGCGTAGTGGGCGTAGAGCAAATCCCCCGCGGCCGGCCCGCACCGCTCGAGGACCTTCACGCCGACCGCCTCCCCACGCCACGTCTCCGTCAGTAGCCGCAGGGTGTGCGGGTGATCCGCCGCCAGTTCCCGCACCAGCGGCGGCAGTTGGCGGAACTGGTCGATGGCCGTCTGCAGTTCCTCCGCCGTCTTCCCCTCACCCAGCAAGGCGAACATGGAGGCGTAGTTCACCGCGGCGAACGCCACGGCGGTGGCCTCGTCGTCGTCGGCGTTCTGAATGGCGTACCGCACCACCTCGGGCAGTCGCTCGCCGGCGGACTTGGCCGGCGGCACGAGCAGCAACGCGAAGGGTAAACCGTACTGGTCGTTCAGCCGCAGGATCAGTTCGCCTTCCGTCTCCACGGCGCGGGCGACCCGTTCGCCGTCCTCGGGGTGGGTGGCGAAGTCGACCGCCCGGAGGAACCGCCAGGCCCGCTCGCCGTGCCGCGCCAACACCGCGTGGGCCCTGGGACACCCGTCGGAACACAGGAGCGGCAGGGCGGCGGGACACGACTCCGCGGTGGCCAGGCGGTCGGACGGCAGGTCGCGGAGTTTCCGCACGAACTCGGGCAGCATGCCACCCCGGGTCCAATCCTGCGCCCAGTCGAGGACCGCCCGCCGCCACGGCCCTGTCGCCAGCCGGAACCGCGCGGGGTCGAGGCGCACCACATCAACAAGCGGCGTGAAGGCGTCCGGCCGGTGGGTCAGGACGTACGCGGCCTCGGCCTCGAACACGTCCAGCGCCCGCACGCCGTCTTCGCCGTGCCGGTCGGCGGCGACGACGGCCGCTTCCCCCCGCTCGCGGGCCACGCGGCGGAGCAGCAGCGAGTCCGCGTTCGGCAGGAGAGCGTTGAGTCGGGTTTCGACGCGGGCCGTGCCGCTCGCGGCGGGAGGGGGTGAGCCCCCGGTCTCCGCGGCGCGAGAGATGTCGGCGGTCGGCGCAGGAGAATTTTGGGTGGCCAGCACCCAGCCGATCACGCCGACCGCGAGCAGGCACGCCCCGCTGAACGACCAGCGGGCCCGGCGGCGAAGGGCGGGCGACGGGGCCATGAGGACATCCTCCCGTGCTGCGTGTCCGACAGGTGCGTGCGAGGCGGGGACCGCCGCCGCCCGCGGCCGCGGGGTTCAGTGGCGTCAGACAATGTACCCTCGACGGGGTTTCGAGACAATAGTCTCCATACGTCAGTCTGTAGACGGCTGTCTCGGGGCGGGGTGGAGTACCACCTTTCCCCGGGCGGGCGGCCGTGGACGTGCTGCAAGTGCAATTCGGGCAGGTGGTCCGCCGCAAGCGGCTGGCGGCCGGGCTGTCGCAGGAGGGCCTGTCGGCCGCCGCCGGGTTACACCGCACGTACGTGGGGTTGCTCGAGCGCGGCCTCCGCATGCCGTCCATCCGGGTGGCCAAGCTGGTCGCCGAGGCGGTGGGCACCACGGTCGGCGACCTGCTCGCCGAGGTGGACGCCGAAGACGTGCCGTCGAAAGGGAAAGGGGATGAGCGTCGCCCGCCCGCGGAACGCAAACCGCGGCGGGCGTGATGCGGGAACGATTGAACCGACCACAGCTTGCCCACCCGAGCCATCACCCAAGTTGTCCGGCCACCCGGGCGGCCAGTTTCTCGTCCCGCTCGGAGTACACCTGGGTGACGTCGGCGGAGGCGTGCCCGAGTAACACTTGTGCGGCCCCAAGCTCGTCCTCCCGCTGCACAGCGGTGGCGAATGCGTGCGGGGAAGGGGCGGTCGAAGTCGCCAGTGTGAGTGAGAGGTACGAAGGCGAGGAATGCAAAGTGCTTGTGGCCGCGCCTCGCCCGGTGTGTCACGGAATGTGGTCAACGTCACCGCCGGGCAACGCTCTCGATCGCGGCGACTTCGGCCGGGGCGAGCGGGGAGCCGACGACGGCGAGGTCCGCGCGCATGTGGCTTTCGTCGGTCGTGCCGGTCAGGGCCACCATCCCGACGTCCAGGCTGAACCGGAACACGACCTGGGCCGGCGTCCACCCCTGGCGGGCGGCAATACCGGCGACCGCCTCACTTCCGACCACCGCCCGA
>JANNQE010000801.1:0-5542 GCA_031441625.1 Planctomycetia bacterium | reverse complement strand
CGTGGACTGGCTGAACAGCCACGACCCCGACTTCGACGCCAAGGCCGCCGCCATCTGCGATCTGTACGTCCGCTCGCCGAGGCTGTACCAACAGGGCGAGTTGGTCATCTCGACGGACGAGAAGACCGGGATGCCGATCCTCGAGCGGAAGTCCCCGACCCGACTCGCCCGGCCCGGACACCCCGAGAAGCGGGAGCACGAGGACATCCGGCACGGCACGCGGGCTCTGATCGCCTCGTTCGTGGTGCCGACCGGGGAGGTGGTGTGGGACCTGGGGCCGACCCGCACGTCGGTCGACTTCGCCCACCACCTGACGAACGTGGCCGACCGGTTCCGGGACTGGTCGCGGATCACCTGGGTGGTGGACCACCTGAACACCCACTGGAGCCTGGACGCGTGCCGGGTGTTGGCCCGGCTCAATGGCCTCGCGTTCGCGCCGAAACGCTTGCGCACCGGACCCGAGCGGAAGGCGTTCCTGACCGACCCGGAGCACCGGTACCGGTTCGTGTTCACGCCGAAACACGGCTCCTGGCTGAACCAGGTGGAACTGTGGTTCAGCGTCCTGTCGCGGCGGTTCCTCCAACGCGGCGACTTCGCCTCGGCGGCCGACTTCGAGCGGCGGTTGACGGCGTACCTGGAGGCGTACAACGCCCGCGAGAAGCACCCGTACCGGTGGACGTACACGGGGCAGCCGCTGGTGCGCGCCACGCCCTTCAGTCAGACTCGCCGCCAACAGCGACACGGGCGGGCATGGTTCGGCACCCGCCCGCAACGGTTCGACCGTTTCCTCCACCCGCCGCGCCCGTACAAACGACGACCGACTTCATGACTGCACAGGGACTTCAGAAACGGACATCTAGCTGGACGAGTACGGACAGGGAGATTGCCATCAATCCCGCAGCCCCTTGCCGGTGAGCGCCAGGAACACGCTCTCCAGGGTCGGCTCCTTCACCGCCATCGCGCGCACGTCGCCGACGACGGCCAGCAGCCTCGGCAGCAGTGGTGGCAACTCGCGGGCGGTCACGCTCAGCACGTCGCCGTTCGCCTCCGCCCCAGTCACGCCCGGCACGGCTCGCACCGCATCGAGTACGCCCGCCGGGTTCTTCAGGGTGAACACCGCCGTCGTGTCGAGCGAGCGCAGCAGGTGACGCACCATGTCCGTGGCCAGGATGCGGCCGTGGTCGAGGATGGCGACCCGCGGGCAGAGCGACTGCACCTCTTCCATGTAGTGGCTGGTGTAAATGACCGTCAACCCGGCGGCGTTCTGTGCCCGCACCTGCTCGAAGATGTGGTTGCGGCTCTGCGGGTCAACCCCCGTGGTCGGCTCGTCGAGTAGCAGCAACTTCGGGCGATGCACCAGGGCAACGGCCAGGTTCAGCCGCCGCTTCATGCCCCCGCTGAACGTCTTCACCATCTGGTTCGCGCGGTCGGTCAACTCCACCGTCGCCAGCATCTCCTTCACCCGCTGGTCCAGGTCGGCCCCGCGCAGCCCGTACAGCTTGCCGAAGAAGAGCAGGTTCTCACGGGCGGACAGGTCCGGGTAAATGGCGAGGTCTTGCGTGGCGAGGCCGACGCCGCGGCGGGCGTCGCGGTCCGCGCGGGCGAACGATTTGCCGAGCAACTTCACTCCGCCGGCGGAGGCGTCATTCAACCCGGCGAGGATGCCCATGAGCGTGGTCTTGCCGGCGCCGTTCGGCCCGAGCAGGCCGAACAGTTCGCCCGCCCGCACGCCGAAGCTCACGCCCCGCAGTGCGGCGAACCGCCCGTAGGACTTGTGAACGTCGGCCACATCCAGTAAGGGTGCATCCATGGCGGTCATCTTACGCCCGCCGCTCGCCGGAGTCGTCCGTGATGCGACGCGGTCCCTACTGGCTCGTGTTCCTCGCAGTGGCGGCGGGCATTGACGTGCCGGTCGCGATGAAAGTTGCCGCCAAACTCAACCGCCCGGCCGAACCGGGGAGCGGAACCATGCCGTGGCCGGGGGACGACCCGATCTGGCACACGCGGCACGCCGAGTTCGTGGCGGACCGGCCGCCCGCCGGGTACGACGTGCTCTGCCTGGGCGACTCGCTCACCTGGGGATGGGATGACCACCGCGACGTGTGGGCCGACCGCGTGACCCGCCGGCCGACCGCCTTCCACGCCATCGGCAACGAGACGACGAACGGCCTGCTGTGGCGGATCGACCACGGCGAACTGAGCGGGATGACCCCGAAGCTGGTGGTGCTTCTGATCGGCACGAACAACCGCTGGGTGAAGGACGACCCGGCCGACATCGCAGCAGGGATTGCCGCCGTCGTCGAGCGGGTGCGAACAGAGTTGCCAACGGCGAAGGTGCTCGTGCTCGGCATTCTGCCGCAGGGGCGGACGGCGGGTGCGTCGAGTCGGCAGGTGTTCGCGGACGTGAACCGGCGGCTGGTGAAGCTCGACGGCGGGCCGGTGACGGTGCGTGATCTCGGCGGGTGCCTGCTCGAACCGGACGGCATTTTGTCGGACGCGATCAGCACCGACGGCACGCACCTGAGCGGGGCAGGGTACGTCCGCCTCGCCGACGCGCTCGGCCCACTCGTGCGGGAGCGGCTCCCGTAGGGTGGGTCTGACGGTGCGCTTCGCTCCGGCGACCCACGGTGATACCAACCCCGCGTGGGTCGGCGCGGGCGAAGCGCCCGTTAGACCCACCCTACCACGTCACTTCGCCAGACTCCGCTGCCAGTCGCGGCCCAGGTCTTCGACCGTCTTGCCGGTGATGTCCTTCCACAGGTCGGGCGTGTACTTCCCCTGCCGCATGGCGGCGTTCAACTTCCGCACCGCCTCCTTGTCGTGCGTGGCCACTACGTATTCCAGGAACGCGGCGGTGGTGCGGTAGCTGCCGTCGTACTTCGCCCTCTCCGGGGCGAGCGGCTTCGGCTTGTTCGGCTCGTACTTGAAGAACCGCACGTAGTCGGCCACGCCCTCGACCAGCCAGCCGGGGTTGTTCCGCCCCTTGTACTGCTGCACGCAGTGGGCCGTCTCGTGGACGAACGCCCCCACGTCGTCCTTGTGCTTCTCGAAGTACCCCACCCCGCCGACGATCCGCGTGCCGCTGGCATAAGCGACCCCCTTCTCGTCCTTCTTCAGCGTCATGGTGATCCGCATCGGCGGGGTGTACCCGTCGGCCTTCAACTCGTCGCAGATCATGCCGTACTGCTTCTCGCACAGCTTCGCCACGCCGTCGAGCCATTCCTTCAGCTCCGGTGCGTCGGTAGAGTCCGGCACAATCTCCACCGGGTTCTTGAAGCTGGCCAGCGGCGGGTCGGTTTCGAGGGTGAACTCGCGGACGACGAGCGCTTCCTTCGCGTCGGCCGGGAACTCGATGCGGACGGCGGTGAACTTCTTCTCCGGCTTCGCCGTGGCCGTGCCGTCGGCGAACTTGGCCAGTTGGGCGAACCCCTTGCCGTCCGCGGACCCGGCCAGCACGCCGTCGGCCAGTTCGCTCCCGCCCTTCGGCTTGCCGGTCGCCACCGTCACCGATTTCACCGTCACCGGCTTGTCGAAGGTGAGGGTGAACGTGTCCGACTTGGTCGGCGGCTTGGCGGACGCGAAGGAGGTGTCGGCCGAGGCGTCGAACGCGAACTGGCGGATCTTGTCGCCGTCGGTGCCCAAGGTGGTCGAAACGACCGCCGCGACGGGCGCGACCTTTTCCGCTTTCGGCGGATCGGCTGCGAACACCGGCGTGACACCTACGACCAGCAGGAACAGTCGAAACAGACGAGGCATCCGAGACTCCGAAACGTGAGGCGGGAGGGCGGGTTCAAGTTACACCGGCGTGACGCCTCCGGCCGAACGAGACTATGAATTCGCCATGAGCACCTTCAACGACGCCCGCGTGCGGAAGGCGAACGCGACCAGCCCGAACCCCGCCGGCCAGTACGTGCTGTACTGGGTGCAGATGGTCCGCCGGCTGACGCACAACCACGCCCTCGACTACGCCGCGGCGATGGCGAGGCACTTCAAGAAGCCGCTGGTGGTGTACGACGGGCTGAAGCTGAACCCGCCGTGGGTGAGCGCGCGATTCCACCAGTTCATGCTCGAAGGGATGCGCGAGAACGTGACCGCGGCGAAGGCGATGGGCCTCACCTACTGGCCGTTCGTGGAGACGCCGGGCGACACCGGCCGCGGGCTGGTGCGGACGCTGTGCGAAGAGGCGTGCCTGGTGGTGACGGACGACTACCCGCAGTACATCGTGCCCGCGCAGACCCGCGCGGTGGTGACATCGGTGGACGTGGCCGTTCACGCCGTCGACGGCAACGGAGTGGTTCCGCTGTCGCTGCTCGGTCCGCCGACGGCCGCCGCGGCGCACCTGCGGCCGAAGCTGCACAAGCTCTTCCCGAGTGCATGGCAGCACCGGCCGAATCCCGCACCCGATTTCAGCGGACTGAAGGGGAAGGGGTTCATGCCGCCGTTCGAGCCGTGGACCCCGCCGAAGGACTTGGCCGCGTTTGTGAAGGCGCTTCCAATCGACCAAACCGTTCCCGCAGTGCCGGGGGCCGTCGGCGGGCCGACCGAAGGGCGGCGGGTGCTCGCCGAGTTCGTCTCGGCCAAGCTCGGCCGCTACGCCGACGACCGCTCGCAACCCGACGAGCCGGACCGCAACTCGGCCAGCCGGCTCAGCTTCCACCTGCACTACGGCCACCTGAGCATGGACGAAGTCGTGGCGTCCGTGCTCGGTGACACCTGGAAGCCTGACGACATCAATGCCAAGACCCGCAACCGCGACGATTACTTCTGCCGCGACCCGAATGTGAACGGCTACCTCGACGAGGCGATCACCTGGCGGGATGTCGGCTTCCAATGGAACTGGGCGCGTCATTTGTCACTGGTCAACGGTCAACAGTCAGCAGCCGTCACCACGCCGGGGCGGAACCGGACAAGTGCGAAGAGCTGGCAGGACGACGGCGAGCGTCCGGCGTTCAACTTCGACACCTTCGACTTCTCCCCGCTGTCCGAGCGGGGCACGCTCGCCGGGGTGCTGCCCGAGTGGGCGCTCGCCACCCTGAACAAGCACGCCGCCGACAAGCGGAGCCACCTCTACACGCTGGAACAGTTCGAAGCGGCGACCACGCACGACGAGTTGTGGAATGCGGCCCAGCGGGAACTCGTCGCCACCGGGCGGATTCACAACTACCTGCGGATGCTGTGGGGCAAGAAGGTGCTCGAGTGGTCGCCGTCGCCGGAAGCCGCGTACCGGGTGCTCGAGCACCTGAACAACAAGTACGCGCTCGACGGCCGCGACCCGAACAGCTACACGGGCATCCTCTGGTGCTTCGGCCTGTTCGATCGCCCGTGGCCGCCCGAGCGCCAAGTGTTCGGCAACATCCGGTTCATGTCGTCCGACAACACGGCCAAGAAATTCAAGCTGAAGGGATATCTGGATTACGTCCGCCGGTTGCCCCAGGTGGCCGACGTGCGGCAGGGCAAGACGGAGGTTAAGAAGGCAGGGACGCTGTTCGACCCTGCCGGGTGAACCGGCGGCGTCAGCCGCCTGGGTCTCTCGCACCCAGGC
>JANNQE010000800.1:0-2028 GCA_031441625.1 Planctomycetia bacterium | reverse complement strand
GCCGGACCTACTTTTCTGCCACCGCGTTCACCTTCGCTTCCGTGACGGCGAACGCCGCGGCCACCTCCGCCGGCACCTTCCCCCGCATCGCGTCCAGGTACTCCCGCGACCGCCGCACCTGTTTCGCCCGCCCCTCGGCCGTCAGGTTCTTGGAGTCAGTCATGTTGTCGTAGATGTCGGCCAGCTTGCACGCGGCCACCTGCCACGGGGCGGCGGTCAGGCAGGCCAGGTAGTCCGGCTCCCGCACGGCCTCGGGCAGCCGCATGTCCTTGGTTAGTGCCGCCGCCCAGTTCGCCACGTCCGGGCCGAACCGTTCGACCAGGTCGTCGTAGTCGGTGGTGGTGTCTTCGATTGTGTCGTGCAGCACGGCGGCGGCCAGCACCTTCGGGTCGTCGATGCCGAACACGTGCCGCACCACCAGGCAGACGCGGAACACGTGCGACACATACGGGGTCGCGTTGTCCTTGCGGAACTGGTGGCGGTGGGCGCGGGCGGCGAAGGCGACGGCTTCGAGCAGTAGTTCGGTCGGGTCGGTCATGGGTCACCAAGTGCGGGATGCGGCACACCCCCGTATGTTAACCACTCCCCCGCGGGTTGCAGCCATGTCCGAGATCGTCCGCTTCTCGGTGTCGCTCGAAGCCGACCTGCTGGTCGCGTTCGATGAGTATTGCGAGAGCGGCAAGTTCGCCACCCGCAGCGAGGCCATCCGCCAACTGCTCCGCGAGCGGCTGACGCACGCCGCCTGGGCCGACGCCGCCGAGGACGTGGCCGCCAGCCTGACGCTGGTGTATGACCACCACCGGGCCAAGCTGACCGACAAGATGATCGACATCCAGCACCGGCACGCCGACCGCGTGGTGTCGAGCATGCACGTGCATTTGACGCACGACCTGTGCATGGAGCTGATCGCCCTCCGCGGGCCGGCCGCCGAGTTGCAAGAACTGGCCGCCGAACTGACCGGGCTGAAGGGCATCTCCCAGGCGCAGCTCGTCATCGCCCGCGCCGGCGACCACGCGCACACGCACGGGCACGACCACCCGCACCGCCACCCGCACTGACCCCGGACCCACCGTCATGGCCAAGTGCGACCAGGGCTACCCGTGCCAGATCTGCGGCGGGGACGTGGAGGGTGTCACCGAGTCCGAGTTGTACCTGCGGTACGTGCTCGGCGAGGTGCCGCTCGAACGCCTGCACCTTCAGAGCGAGTGTCACCTCCGCTGTCGGCCGCTGGTCGCACAATATATAGTGGACCCTGCCTTCCCCCCGGTGCCGTGCGACGGCCCGTTCGACAAGCGGACCCTCGATCCGGCCTTCGTGCGGGCGGAAGAAGCCCGCGTCACCCGCGGGTGGAAGCGGCTGCAGGCCATCCCGACGCTCGGCCTGTCCATCCCAGAATACCCGTTGAGCGTCACCCCGGAGGTGCCCGAATGAACGTACTTTTCCTGGCCGCGCTGGCCCTCGGAGCCGACGAACCCGGCCCGAAGGCGGGTACCGCCGTGCCCAAGCTGTCGGCGCAAGTGGTCACCGACAAGGTGGCCGAGAAGGAGACCGACCTGGCCGGCGAGCGGAAGGACGAGCCGACCGTGTACGTGTTCGTGAACGCCGACCACTTCAAGGACTCGAACGCCCAGTTCAGCCGGCCGGCGCACCGGTTCGTGAAGGTGCTGGACGAGAAGATCGGCGACGTGACCGGGGCGAAGATCGTGGCCGTGTGGGTGGGCGGCGACGCCGACAAGAACAAAGGCTTCGTGCCGAAGGTCTCGACGTACTACTCGAACACCGTGCTCGGCGTGTCGTCGGCCGACGGCAACGGGCCGAAAGACTGGGGGCTGACGAACACGAGCATGGTGACGGTGGTGCTGGCCAACAAGGGGAAGGTGGTGAAGGCGTGGGCGCTGGAGAGCGTGAACGAAACCGACGTGAAGCCGGTGGAGGAGGCGCTCAAGAAGGCGACGGAGAAGAAGTGACCCGTTGTGGGACCCGGGAACCACGGTCCCGGGGGGGTTTTTAAAAAACAGGGACATCGGT
>JANNQE010000799.1:0-3301 GCA_031441625.1 Planctomycetia bacterium | reverse complement strand
GGTCAGCGTGCCGGTCCGGGCGACGTAGTCGCCGTCGCCTGTGGTCGCGGTGCCGTTCACGGTCTGGAACGACATGGTCACCGGCTGGTCGTAGGCGGCCGAGAGGGTGACCGTGAAGGTGAACAGGGTCGTCTGGTTCTTCTTGCCCTCCTTCTTCGACACGTCACCGATGCTGATCCGCGGCTCGTCGTCCGCGATCGTGCCCACGCCCTGGCTGTCGGCAATGGTCGCGTTGGTCGGGCTGCTCAGGTTGACGACGAACGTCACGTTCGGCTCGCCGAGCCGGTCGCCGAATATCAGCACGGTGACCGTCTTGCTGGTCTCGCCGGGGGCGAAGGTCACGGTGCCCGAGGCGGACTGGAAATCGCTGCCGGCCGTGGCCGTGCCGTTGGCAGTGGCGTAGGCGGCGGTGACCGTTTGGCTGCTGGCGGCGGACAGGGTGACAGTGAAGGTGGCGGTCCGCGTGCCGGTGTTCCCTTCTGTCACGGTCACGTCGCCGATCCGCAGCGACGGTACTAGGGGGGGCCAGTTGCCGTCGTTGAGCATTACCGCGAGGGAGTTCGTGCCGTTCTGGTCGTAGTTGACCCCGACCGCGAGGTCCGGGCGGCCGTCGCCGTTGAAGTCCCCGGCGGCGGGGGTGCCGAGGTTCCACCCGCCGGTATCGACGTCCTCCGGCCCCTCGAAAGTCCCGTTCCCACGGCCCAGGGACAGATTCAGCGGGCCGTAGAAATCCGAGCCCTCCCCGGCGACGAGGACGTCGAGCCGGCCATCGCCGTTGAAGTCCGCCGCCGCCAGCGAATACCCAGAGTAGGCCTGCGAGCTGATTCGGGCCGCGAACGTACCGTCGCCGCGGCCGGGCAGGACGTTCAACGAAGCCCCGACGGCGTTGCTGGTCGTGACCAGGTCGGGAATGCCGTCGCCGGTGAAGTCGCCGACCGCCACATCCGTCGGGTAGATGGCGGTCGCGAAGATGCCGGAAGGGGAGCCGTAGCCGAGGGTGCCGTCCCCGTTGCCGAGCCACACCCCGACCCAACCCTCGTTTCCATCGCCGTAGTCCGCCACGACCACGTCGGGGATGCCGTCGGCGTTCAGGTCGTCGATCGCCAGCGAGGAGGGCGATGGAAAGTACTCGGTCAACTGAGAGGTCGTGAACTCGCCCGCGCCGTCACCCAGCAGCACCTCGAGGTATCCGCCGGTGCCCGAGAACATCTCCATGGGAGTGACCACCACCAGGTCCAGCTTCTGGTCGGCGTTGAAATCGGCCACGCCGACCGAAACTGGCGTCGTTTGACCACTCTGGATAGGCACCGCGAACGACGACTGGAAGGTGCCGTCGCCGTTGCCGAGGCGGACGCGAACGGAATAGTTGTGAGTCGTCGCCAGGTCGAGATTGCCGTCGCTGTTGAAGTCGCCGACCGCGAGCGCGCCCCCGGAGGCGCCGCCGGCGGAATGCATGGCGGCGCCGAACCCACCTTGGCCGTCCCCCAGAAGCACGCTGACGCGGCTGCCGGTGGCCGGGTCGACGTTCGAGGTGGCCAGGTCGAGGTGGCCGTCGTTGTTGAAGTCGGCCGTCACGGCCTCCCGGAGATTCACGCCGACGGGGTAACTCACGGCAGGGCTGAAGCTCGGCAGACAGCGGTCGTCCAGGGGCTCGACGGAGAGCCGGGCACGCTTCGTCATGGGAAGTTCTCCTCACAGAGGCGGTCTGCGGTACGATGAAGAGAACACTTCCCAGGCGCGCAGACCATGCGCCGGGGCGGTGCCGGGCCGGTGGGGGGCTTGCTTGGCGGTAAGGACCCCACCGGCCGCCTTTTATGGAACTCATCTTGCCGTGGGTGCCGCCGTCTGGTGGCGGCACCGTTCCCACGCGCACTCAAATGATGCCGAAGGTGCCGAACACATCGTCATCGCTGGTCGAGGCGTGGTTGCCGGTAATGCTGGTCGCCAGATCCACCCACACAACCCCGCCGGCGGTGATGTAGATGCCGCCGCCCACGCCTTGCCCGTCACTGCCGCCGATGCCTGCGGCACCACCGTCGGCGCGGTTGCCGACGATCGTGCTCCTGAGGACGGTGAAGGTCGAGGGGGTGCCGGTCGAGGTGTTCGGAGTTCCGTTCCAGATGCCGCCGCCCTGACCGTTGCCGCCATTGCCGCCCAGCCCGCCGGCCCCGCCGATGGCCTGGTTGTCAAGAAGCACCGTCTTGAAGGCGGTCCCGGTTCCCCCGGTGTCATTGACGATGCCACCGCCGAAGCCGCGGCCCCCGGTGCCGCCGAGAAGCCCGCCCACCCCCTTGTCGCCGCCTGCGCCGCCGGTGGCCACGTTGAGAACGAGCTGGCTGTGGGCGACGTCCAGGGTGCCCCGGGACCTGATGCCGCCGCCGCCGCCGTTCCCGCCGGTGCCGCCGTTGCCGTTGCTGCCGCCGTCGCCGCCGCGACCCCCGGTGGCCTGGTTGCCCTGGATCGTCGAATGACTCACCGTGAGGGTCGGCTCGAGGTCGGGGGTTAGGCTCGCCACGCCCGCATTGATGGCCGCGCCGACGCCCGGTCCGCCATTGCCGCCGTTGGCCCCGGCGCCGCCATTCCCGCCGGCGCCGCCCGTCGACTCGTTGTCGGCGAAGCTGCTGTGCTTGACGACGAAGGTCGAGCTGAATGGGGCGAGGGCGCCGCCCTGACCAACGCCCCCGTTGCCGCCCCGTCTCCCGGCGCCGCCGTTGCCGCCCGCGCCTCCGATGGCCTGGTTGCCGCTGAACGTGCTGTGGGTGACCAGGACTGTGGAGCTAAAGCCGCCGAAAATGGCCCCGCCGCTGCCGCTGAAGGCGGTGCCGCCATTGCCGCCGGCGCCGCCGGCGCCGCCCGCGCCACCGATGGCCTGATTGCTGGTGAACGCGCTGTGCTCGACGACAAGATTCGTGGCGGCACCGGCACCGAGGAACCCGTCCGAATACGTGGAGATGGCGCCGCCAAAGGCATGGGCTCCGTTGCCGCCGTTCTGGGCGGGCCCGCCGTTGGCGCCGCTGGCACCGCGGGCGAGGTTGCCGGCGAAGGTGCTGTGGGACACCGTGGCCTGGCTGCCGCTTCGGTTCGAGATCGCCCCGCCGCCCAAGTGGAGGACGCCGGTGCCGAGGCTGGCATCGGAACCTAGGGCCGTGTTGCCGGTGAACGTGCTGTGCGTAACGGTCAGGGACGAACCGGCGTCGTTGGCGATCCCGCCGCCCGCGGCCTCGCGGGCGCCGACGACCTCGTTGCCGGTGAACGTGCTGTGTGCGACAGTCAGGGTCGCGCCGGCGACATTGGCGATGGC
>JANNQE010000798.1:0-1641 GCA_031441625.1 Planctomycetia bacterium | reverse complement strand
GACAGGACGGACTGGTGTCTTCCATTCCGCACTCCGCGCTCCGCATTCCGCACTTCTCAGATCAACCGCCCAGCGTCGGGATGCGGGCGACCATCCGCAGGCTGGTCGTCAGCTCCTCGAACTGGAGCCACGGCCGCAGGTGGGCCACCGCGTTGAACGACCCCGGCTTGCCCGGCACTTCGGCCACGCTGATGCGGGCCTCGGCCAGCGGGTAGCGGGCCTTCATCTCCTGGCCGGCGTTCGCGTTGCTGTTCACGTAGCCCTTGATCCAGCGGTTCAGCCAGTCCTCGCAGTCCTTCACTTCCATGAAGGAACCGATCTTGTCGCGGGCCATCACCTTCAGGAAGTGGGCGATGCGGCTGCTCGCCATGATGTACGGCAGGCGGGCGCTGATCTCGGCGTTCGCGCTGGCTTCCGGCTTGTCGTACTTCTTCGGCTTCTGGGCCGTCTGGCCGCCGAAGAAGACGGCGAAGTCTTCGTTCTTGTAGTGGCACAGCGGCAGGAAGCCGAGCTTGTCCAGTTCGGCCCCGCGGCGGTCGGTCAGGGCGATCTCGGTCGGGCACTTCATGTCGGCCGCGCCGGTCTCGTCCATGAACACGTGCGTCGGCAGCCCGCTGACGGTGCCGCCGCCCTCACGCCCGCGGATGGCGGTACACCAGCCGTACTTGGCGAACGCCTCGGTCAGTTTGGTGCCCATCGCGTAGGCGGCGTTCATCCAGCAGTATTCCTGGTGCTTCAACTCCTTCGGCCGGCCGCTGTTGTCCAGGTCGCCCTCTTCGTAGGCGAACTCCTCGACCGGCTTGGTGGCCGCGCCGTACGGCAGGCGGGCGAGCGTGCGGGGCATGGTGAGCACTACGAACCGCGAGTCCTCGCTCTCGCGGAACGACTTCCACTTGGCGTACTCGGCCGTGTCGAAGATCTTGGCCAGGTCTCGCGGCTTGCTCAGTTCGGTCCAGTCCTGGAAGCCGAACAGCTTGGGGTCGGCCGCCGACACGAACGGGCAGAAGGCCGCCGCCGCCACGTTCGACATCTTGCTCAGCAGTTCCACGTCTTCCGGGTGGTTGCTGAACTCGTAGTCGCCGATGAGCGCGCCGTAGGGTTCACCGCCGGGCGACCCGAACTCGTTCTCGTACAGCTTCTTGAAGATCTGCGACTGGTCGAACTCGACCGCCTTGTCCACGTCCTTGAACAGCTCCCGCTTCGGCACGTTCAGCACCTTGATCTTCAACTTGGTGCTCGTCTCGCTGTTCATGACGAGGTGGTTCAGCCCCCGCCACGTGCCTTCCAGCTTCAGGTAGTCGGGGTGGTGCATCACCTTCGCCAGTTGCTTCGACAGCGTGGCGTCGAGGGCGGCGATGGCCTGGGTGATCGTCTGCGTCACGTTCTTGCTGTACGTGACGGTCCCCTTCATCGCCTCGTCGGTGAGGGTGCGGATGAGGTCTTCGGCCCGGCTGCGTTCCGTCTGCTTGGTGGCCGACAGCACCTGATCCAGGATGCTGCCGGCTTCGGTGGTGGTGGTCGCGGCGGCGCCCGCCGCCGAAGATTGCGCGCTCATCGGGTGGTGGTCCGGTGTGGGTGGTTGTGGGTTGGTGGCACAGGCATTCCTGCCTGTGTGGTGAACAGCACAGGCAGGAATGCCTG
>JANNQE010000797.1:0-3966 GCA_031441625.1 Planctomycetia bacterium | reverse complement strand
ATGAGGCACCGGCGGACTCACGTCGCGCCGTTCGCCTTCAGCGGGCATCACGATTCGTGGAGACGGTTCCGCTACTCGTCGGTGTCGAACATGTCGGTCAGCTTGGTCAGGTCGAACACGCGGCGGATGTCGTCGCTCAGGCCTTCCAGCCGTATCCGGCCGCCGATCTGAGTCAACTGCATGTGCAGGCGGATGAGTCGGCCCAGGGAGGCGCTGTCGAGGAACTTCACCTCGCTGAAGTCCACCACCACCCGCCGCGGGCGGCCGGCCGCCTCCCACTCGTCCAGCAAATTGGACAGGTCGTCGCCCGGCACCACCCACTCGTCCGGCGGGTCGAACCAGCACAGGCTGCCGCAGTGCGGGCACGGGGCGTCGTGAGTCGGACGGGACGGGTCGAGTCGAAACTCGTGCCCGCACACGTCACACCGGGCGAACCAGCCTTCGGGCGTTCGTGACGAGATCACTGCCGGCCCCTCCGAGCGTGTCGCAGCATCCCCCAGTCTACCCGTCGGCCGATTCCGCGGGCCGTACAATCCCCCGGTGTTCCCCACGCACGACCAGATCCGGGCCGACCTCCGCGGGGAGTTCCGCGGCACCCTGCACACCGACGGCCCGCACCTGGCGGTGTACGCCTCCGACGCCAGCCCGTTCCACATCACCCCGCACGCCGTCGCCATCCCCGCCGACGAGGACGACCTGCGGGTGCTGGTGCGGTACGCGCACGAGCACAGCCTGCCGCTCATACCCCGCGGGGCGGGCACGGGTGTCGGCGGCGAGTGCCTTGGCGGTGGGGTGGTGGTGGACATGAGCGTCGGCTTTCGCACCCCGCCGGTGATCGACGGTTCGGCGGTGAAGGCGGCGAGCGGGCTGACGCTGCGAGAGGTGAACGACGCGCTCGCCCCGCACGGCCGGCGGTTCGCCCCGAACCCGCTGTCGGGCGGGACGGCCACCGTCGGCGGGGCGGTGGGCACGAACGCGAGCGGGCCGAACGTGACCGCGCACGGGTACACGCGGGGGCACGTGAGCGGCCTGCGGGTGGTGTGGGACAACGGCGAGACGGCCACACTCACCGCCACCCGCCAGTCGAGCGACGCCGCCGACACCCCGCAGATGCGTACGCTCGAACTGCGGACGCAGGCGCTCACGCTCCTCTCCCGGCACCTGCCGCTCATCGAGCGGCACCGCCCGCTCACGCCCTTCCACCGCTGTCCGTACCAGCTCGACGGTGTGGTCACGCCCGACGGCCTCGACTTGTGCCGGCTGCTCGTGGGGAGTGAAGGCACGTTCGCCATCACCACCGAAGCGGTGTTGAACACGGTGCCACTGCCGGGCGGGGTGGCAGCCGGCGTGTGGGGTTTTCGCTCGCTGAACGAAGCGCTGCGGGCGGGGCTGCTGCTGCGGGCGGCAGGCGGGGTCGTGTCGGCCGACGTGTTCGACCAGCGGGTGTTGTTTTTGGCGAAAGCGATCGTGCCCGACGGCGTGGCGGCGGTGCTGGCGGTGGAAGTGGAAGCCGAATCGCCGACGGCCGCGATGCTGGCAATGGTGGACGCCGCCGGCCGCGTGCGGGAGGTGTTCCCGTTCATCGACCTGAGCACCGACGAGCCGGGCGTGGCCACGTTCCGCAAGGCGCTCGCCGCCGCCACGTACTCGTCCCGCGGGCCGGTCGGCCGGCCGGTGCCGGTGATCGACGACACCGCCGTACCCGGCGACGAACTCATCCGCTACGTGTCCGGTGTCGCCGATCTGCTTCGTAAGGCGGAGCTGCCGGCGGTGTTCCACGTGTCGCCGCTGTCGGGTCAGGTGATCGCCCGCCCGCTGCTCGATTTGTCTAAACCGGCCGACCGGGAGGCGCTGTGGCCGCTGGCGGATCGCGTCCACCAGTTGGTCGTGGCAGTGGGCGGCACCATCAGCACGCGGTTCGGCGTGGGCGTGGCCCGCACCCCGTGGGTGGCGAAACAGTACGGCCCGCTGGTGCCGGTGTTCGCCGAGCTGAAGCGGGTGTTCGACCCGAACGGCATCCTGAACCCCGGCAAGATCACCGCCCCCGACCCGAGCCGCCCGGCGTGGCCGCTCCGCCCGCTCTGGGTGGTGCCGCCGACTCCCCTTCAGCCGTCCCGCATCCCGCTCAGTGTCCGCGCCGACCCGCCGGAGGAGCGGTGTACCGGGTGCGGCGACTGCCGGAGTCGGGTCGCCCCGGTGCGGATGTGTCCGACCTTTCACCCGACCGGCATCGAGGCGGCTAGCCCGCGGGCGAAGGCGAATTTAATGCACTGGCTGCTGGCCACTGCGACGGCCGACGACCTGCCGGCGGAGGAGGCGCGGGCGGTCGCCGACCTGTGCGTGAACTGCAAGATGTGCCGCACGGAGTGCCCGAGCGGGGTGGACATCCCGCGGCTGGCCCTGGAAATGAAGGCCGAACTGCACGCCGCCCACGGACTCTCCCGCGACGCCTGGGTGCTCGCACGGGCCGACCGCTTCGCCCGCCTCGCCGCGAGCGTGCCCCTGCTGGCCAACCTGGTGTTGGGCAGCAGGGCGGGGCGGTGGGTGATCGAGCGGCTGCTCGGCGTGTCGCAACGGCGGACGCTCCCGCAGCTGACCCTCCGCCCGTTCTTGAACCGCCGGCACAAGCTGGGCGTGGCCGTGCGGGGTGGTCCGCCGCCCACCGACGGCCCGGTGTCGGCGGTGCGGGTGGCGTACCTGATCGACACGCACACCGACCTGGCCGACCCGCTGGTGGGCGAGGCGGCCGTGGCCGTGCTGAAGCACAACGGCGTCGAGGTGTACGTGCCCCCGCGGCAGCGGGGCGTGGGCACGGCGGCCCTGCTGCAAGGCGACTTCGACGTGGCCCGCGAGCAGGCCGGCCGTGTCGTCCGCGAGTTCGCCGACCTGATCCGCGAGGGGTACGCGGTGGTGGCGTCCGACCCGGCGTCGGTGGTGACGATCACCCAGGATTACCGCCTGCTGCTCGACGACGACGACGCCAAACTGGTGACAGGTCAGACGCAGGAATTGACCGCCTTCCTGTGGGCCATGTACGAGCGCGGGTGGCTCCGCACCGACTTCCAGAAGCCGCTGCCGTTCGCCGTCGGGCACCACGTGCCGTGCCACATCAAGGCGCTGGGTGGCGAACCGGCCGGGCCGAAGTTGCTGCGGCTCATCCCGCGGATGCGGGTGAACACCGTGGACGTGAGCTGCTCGGGCATGGCCGGCACGTTCGGCCTGCGGGCGGACAGCTACGAGCGGTCGATGGCCATCGGGAGGCCGCTGTTCGACGCAGTGAATACGGGCGGGGCGAAGTACGGGTCGGCCGAGTGCGGCGGCTGTCGGATGCAACTGCAAGAGGGCACCGGCCTGCGGGCACTGCACCCGGTGCAGTATTTGGCGATGGCTTACGGGCTGATGCCGATGATCGAGAAGAAGCTGAAGCGCCCGCTGCGGAAGCGGCTGACGGACTGACGACGAGTTCTGTCAGGGTGGCCGACTCTCGCCGAGAGTCGGACGGGGGCCTTGGCGTGTGTGACGACCGTGCGGCGGGTGAAGGGGGCGTATTCGCTTCATGGTCGATTCCCAGGCTTTGGCCCCCGTCCGACTCTCGGCGAGAGTCGGCCACCCTACAAGACCCGGCCCCCTCACGCCGCCGGTTCACCAGGACGAGGCCAACACATGCTCACCGTCCACCTCTTCGCCGCGGCCGCCGAGCGGGTCGGCGCTCCGCGGGTCGAACTCCCCGGCCCGCCGACGGTCGCCCACCTCCGCCAACAACTCACTGACCACTGGCCGGCACTGGCCGATCTTCTCCCCCGCTGCGCCGTCGCCGTGAACCACGAGTACGCGACCGACGACACCGCGTTGTCAGCGGGCGACGAGGTGGCCGTCATTCCGCCGGTGAGCGGCGGGTGAATAGGGTGGCCGACTCTCGCCGAGAGTCGGACTGGGGCGAAGCCAGTGTGACGAGCGTGCAGTTGG
>JANNQE010000796.1:0-2925 GCA_031441625.1 Planctomycetia bacterium | reverse complement strand
GGGGGGGGGGGGCCCGCCCCCCCTTTTTTGATTGGGCCCCCCTTTTTCCTCGCCTACCGGGGGGGGGCCCCCCCCGCCCCCCCAAGACCGTGCCCCACCGCCCCCTCCACCCGCCGGCCGACGCCCACGCCCCGCGTGACGAACTGCGTCCGGGGTACGACGAGGCGACCGACGCCGCCGGCCTGCCCCGCCCGCACTGGCTGAAGCTGTTCGACTCGCTCGCCCACCTCGGCCCGCCCGAGATCGCCCGCCGGTGGCGGGAGGCCCGCGACCTGATCCGCGCGAACGGCGTGACGTACAACGTGTACGGCGACCCGCACGGCATCGCCCGCCCGTGGCAGCTCGACCCCATTCCGCTCGTCATCGCCTCCGCCGACGCCACGACTCTCGAACGCGGTCTGGTGCAGCGGGCACGCCTGCTCGAACTGCTCCTCGCCGACCTGTACGGCCCGCAGCGGCTGATCGCACAGGGCGTCGTGCCGGCCGAACTGGTGTTCGCCAACCCCGGCTTCCTGCGGCCGATCCACGGGCTGAACGTGCCCGGAGGCCGTTACCTGCACCTGTACGCGGCGAACCTCGGCCGCGGCAGTGACGGCCGCTGGCGGGTGATCGGCGACCGCACGCAAGCGCCGTCGGGTGCCGGGTACGCGCTCGAAAACCGCATCGTCATGACCCGCACGCTGCCGGAGGCGTTCAAGGACTGCCGGGTCCAGCGGCTGGCCCGCTTCTTCCAGAGTTTCAAGGACACGCTCCGCGCGCTCGCCCCGCGGAACCGCGACAACCCGCGGGTCGTATTGCTCACGCCGGGGCCGTACAACGAGACCTATTTCGAGCACGCCTACCTCGCCCGCTACCTCGGGTACACGCTCGCCGAAGGCGGCGACCTGACGGTGCGGGACAACCGAGTGTTCCTGAAGGTGCTCGGCGGGTTGCAGCCGGTCGATGTGATCTTCCGCCGACTCGACGACGACTTCTGCGACCCGCTGGAGTTGCGGCCCGACTCGTTCCTCGGCGTGCCGGGGCTGGTGAACGCCGTGCGGCGGGGCACGTTGACAGTGGCGAACGCGCTCGGCACCGGGGTGATCGAGACGCCGGCCGTGCTCGCCTTCCTGCCGCGGCTGTGCAAGGAGTTGCTCGGCGAAGAGCTGTTGCTCGAATCGGCCCCGACGTGGTGGTGCGGCGACCCGGACTCCCTGCGGTACGTGCTCGACCACTTCGACCAGTTGGTGATTAAACCCACCTTCCCGGCCACTCGGATGGAGCCGGAGTTCCCGTCCGAGTTGAGCACCGAAAGGCGGAGCCAGTTGCTCGCCCGCATCCGCCACCGCCCCCGCGAGTTCGTCGCCCAGAGCCGCATGGACTTGTCGAGTACGCCCGTGCTCGACGGCGACAAGCTCGTCCGCCGCAAGCTGGTGGTGCGGTCGTACCTGGCGGCGGAAGCCGGCGGCGGGTTCGCCTTCATGCCCGGCGGCATGACCCGCGTGAGCGCCGCCGCGGACGCGCCGGTGGTGTCGATGCAGCGCGGCGGCGGGAGCAAAGACACGTGGGTGCTGGCCGACACCGCGGTCAGTGAATTCAGCCTGCTGCCGGCCGGCGGGTTCCGCGTGCCGATCACCCGCAGCGGGGGCGACCTGCCCAGCCGGGCGGCCGACAACCTGTTCTGGCTGGGCCGGTACGCCGAACGCGCCGACGGGCTGGCCCGCCTGCTTCGCGGCATCGTGGTGCGGATCAGCGAGCGGTCGGGCCTCGGCGACAACTCGGAGCTGCCGTCGCTGCTGCACGCCCTGGCCGTCCACGCCGACCCGAAGGCCAAACGCCCGCCGCCGACCGACGACCCGTTCGCCCGCGTCCTGCCCGCCGTCTTCAACACCGACAACCCGAAGAGTCTGGCGTCGGTGGTCCGGTCGGTGCGGAACGTGGCGTCGGTGGTGCGGGACCTCATCTCGCTCGACCTGTGGCGGGTGGTGAACATGCTCGGCGAGTGGACGAACGAGCCGCCCGATGAGCCGACGCCCGCCGAGGTGCTCGACCTGCTGCACCGGACCGTCATCACTCTGGCGGCGTTCGGCGGGCTGGCGGCCGAGAGCATGACCCGCGGGGAGGGTTGGCGGTTCCTCGACATGGGCCGCAAGCTGGAGCGGGCGATTCACACCATCACACTGTTGAAGGCCACGCTGGTGGTGCCGGCGGCGAACGAGGGGCCGGTGCTGGACGCCGTGCTGGAAGTGATGGACAGCCGCATGACCTACCGCCGCAGGTATCTGAGCAGCCTGCGGGCCGAGGCGGTGCTCGACCTGGTGGTGGACGACGAGACGAACCCGCGGTCGCTCGCCTCGCAGTTGGTGGACCTGACGGACGACGTGGACCACCTGCCGCGGGACGGCGGGGCCGGGCGGTCGGCCGAGCAGCGGTTCGCCCTGTCGGCGGTGGCGTCGGTGCGGATGGCCGAGCCGGACAAGCTGGCGGCGGTGGACGACGGCACCCGCCCGGCGCTGAACGAGCTGCTCGACCTGGTCGCCGGCTGGCTGCCCATCCTGTCCGACGCCATCACGCAACAGTACCTGAGCCACCTGCAAGTGTCGCGGCACCTGGCCACGCCCGAAGCCGCCCGCCGCACCGCCGCCGACGGCAGCGGCGGCGAGCTGTGACGGAGCCGCTGAGAGTCAAACGGATGGTCACTTCGCGCGTTCGGCCCGAAGGGCCGGGTTCTGTCAACCCAGGTCGGATTGAGCGGAGCGAACGGAGGCCTGGGCTGACAGAACCCGGCCCTTCAGGCCGAAGATCGGGGGTGAGCGCCTTTCGTGTTGGTAGGGGTTGGCTGTCGTGGGAGGATGCCCGCCCACCGCCGCGAAGCGGCCGGCGTTCGTAGCCCAGGGCGGAAGCCCTGGGACCCGTCGCCCCACCCCACCCCCGCCCCGAAGGGGC
>JANNQE010000795.1:0-15990 GCA_031441625.1 Planctomycetia bacterium | reverse complement strand
GACCGCGACCCCGTGCCCCGTGAGGTGCGCGACCGCCGCGTCGAGGTTCGCGACGGCGAACGCGATGTGCCGTAGCCCACACGCTTCCGGGTAGCTCGGCCGCGTCGGCGGGTCCGGGAAGCTGAACAGCTCGATCTGCGTGCCGTCGGGCAGCTTCAGGTCGAGTTTGTGCGACCGGCGGGCTTCACGGTACACCTCGGCGACCACCTCCAGTCCAAGCACCTCGACGTAGAAGTGTTTCGACCGTTCGTAGTCGGAACAGATGACGGCGACGTGGTGTGTGCCGAGGACGAGGGGCGTGCGGTCGGTCATGCGGCCTCCTCGTCCGCAGGCTTCGGCACGGCGACGAACCCTTCACCCGCCCGCACGACGAGCGGTTCGGGCAGGTCCACCCATCCGCCTTCGCCGACCGTCGCAGTGGCGATCAGACCCAGCCGCGTTTCAGTGGCGGCGGCGTACTTGTACACGGAAACTCGCACCCCGGCCGCGATGCCGTCGAGGTGGAAGCGGGGGATGATCCGGTCGTCACCGAAGCGGAAGGTGAAGTGCCGGTCGCGGTGCAGCGGGATCATGTCGGGACTCACAAGCAGCCGGTTTGGTATCCGGTGCGGTCACGAACCCGGACCGGCGACCAGTGCCGCGAACGCCGCCCGCGGGGTGCCGTACTTCTCGCCCTCGCCGGCCGCCGCCGACAGGAGGAGGTTGTTGAGCCGCACCCCGACTTCCGGCACCGACAAGTCGCCGTCGGCCAACATCCGTTCGGCATACGCCACCAGCTCGTTCATCGACCCCGTCACGGAGCGGTCGACGGCCTTGGCGAACCGCACCGACTCCGGGGCGAGATCGCTGCCCACGACTGCGAGCTGTCCGGCCGTTTCGAGGATCGCCAGGACGGCACCCGCGACCCGCCCGGCGAACCGGCCGCTCGTCTCACGGGCCACGCCGTCGAGCACCACGGAGTAGAGTGATCGCGTGTTGCTCAGCAGCACGTACTCCTTCTTGCCCGCCGCGAACGCCCGGACCGACCAGTCGAGGAGCGGGTTCGCGTGCAACGCCGAGGCCGCCAGCGTGCCGCCGCCGAGGCGGGCGTTCAGCGTTTGCGGGAGCCGGAGGATCATTTCGCCTCACCAGTTCATGACGGTGATCGAGAGTTGCAGTACGGTGGCGGTGCCCACCCAGACGAGGTACGGCACCTGGGCCACTGCGACCCATCGGGCGTGCGGCCACACGGCGATCATTGCCCAGATAATGGTGCCGAACACCACGAGGATGTCGGCCGCCGCCAGCGGCAGGTTCCGCAGCCCGAACTGGATTGGGGTGAAGATCAAGTTGGCGACCAGGTTGACCGCGAACGGCACCGCGACCGATCGCGGGATCTTCCGCCGCACCGCCTGCACGAACACGTAGCCGAAGGTCACCGCGATGACCGGGTACAGGAGCGACCAGATCAGCCCGATGGTGCCCGGTTCGGGCGTCCAGCTCGGCTTCGCCAGGGCGTCGTACCACTCCCTCCAGGTCATCGTTGGTCCCTTTCAAGAGTCTGGCCAGCACGTCCAACTCACACACGCTCTCCGCACCTGTCCGTCACCACAGCGGATAAAATGGGTGGCATCTCGCGGCGTGGTTGGGGGTGAGCGGCATGGACCTGAAGATACTGGGTGAGGCCGCCGCCGCACTGTTCGCCGAACACCGCCTGGTCGGGTGGACGTTCGGGCTGGCCGGCTCGAAGCGGCGGCTGGGCGTGTGCAAGTACCGCCGGAAGCGGATCGAGATCAGCGAGTTCTACGCCCGCAACAACCCGGATGCGGCCGTCCTCGACACGCTCCGGCACGAGATCGCGCACGCCCTCGCCGGCCCGGCGGCCAAGCACGGCCCGGTGTGGCAGGCGATCGCCGCCCGCATCGGGGCGACCCCGCGGGCGTGCGACGACTCGCCCGACACGGTGGTGGAGCCCGGCGACTGGCGGACCACCTGCCCGTCCTGCCACCGCACCCACCACCGGTACAAACGCCCCCGCTCGCTGTCCGGCGACCGCTGCAAGTGCCCGGCACGAGCCCCACTCGTGTTCGCCTACGCCGGCGACCCGGCCCGCGAACCCACTGTGCCCACCGTGACGGAACCGGCCCCCGCCCGATGGCACGCGCACTGTGCCGGCTGCGGCACCGTTCACACGCGTGCCAGACGGCCGAAGGCGGGTGTGTGGCGGTGCCGCTGCCCCTCTCGCGGTGAACTGACGTGGGCGTTCGGGCCGGGTGAACCGACCGCCGGGTGACGCCGCGAGTGCCCCCACGTCCCATGCCGTCGGATCGCCGCAGCGTACCTTGACTGGCAGACCGGCCCCAATCACAACTGGCGGCCGGTGTCCGATCCGGGTGGCCAATTCATGAGATGGACGAAGACGCAGACGGAAGAGCTGTTCACGGCCCGCGAGGCGTTCGAGAAGCTCACCCTCGACGACCTCCGCCCGCTGGCCGTGCTGGTGTCCACGGACCCGCCCAAGCGAAAGACCGAACTGGCCCCACTCCTGGCCGGCGTCATGGCGGATACGGGCCGGGTCCGCGACCTGTACGGCCGGCTCGACCCGGTGTCGCAGAACGCCGTCCGCGTGGCCGCCTTCGACCCGGCCGGACGGCTCGACCGGAACAAGTTCCGGGCGTGGTTCGGCGAAGAGCCGCGGTTCAACGACGCCGACCCGGCCCGTGAGTCGTCGTCGTATCGCTACGCCGACCGGCGGAAGATCCTGCCCACCCTCTTGCGGCTCTTTTTCCCCCGGTTCGACTTCTTGCCGACTGACACCCGCACCATTCTCCGCGGGTTCGTCCCGCCGCCGGAGTCGTTCGCCGTTCCCACTCTCGACGCTCCGCCCGAGACCCACACGCTCCACGACCACGTTTGGCACGACCGGAAACGCGAGCGGCAGGAGTGGGACGAGCCGATCCGCGTGCGGGAGACAGCGGGAGCCGCCGCGGCCGAACTCCAGACCGTGTTGCGGCTGATCGAGGCCGGGAAGGTCCGGGTGACGGACAAGAAACTGGTGCCGACCGAGGCCGCCCGACAGGCCGTCGCGGGCGTCCTCGCCGGCGGTGACTTCTACGCCCCGGACGACGCCGACGAGTCGAAGTACGACCCGTCGTTCGACATCGGCATCCGGTCGTTCGCCTGGCCGGTGCTGGTGCAGGCCGGCGGGCTGGCCGAGAAGAGTGGGGACGCCCTGAAGTTGACCGCCGCGGGGAAGAAGGCCCTCACCGCCCCGCCGCCGGACGTGCTCCGCAAGCTGTGGGCGGCGTGGCTGAAGACGCGGGCGTACGACGAGTTCGCCCGTGTGGAGGCGATCAAGGGCCAGGGGAAGGCCCGGATGAGTGCCGCGGCCGGGCGGCGGGCCGTGCTTGTCGAGGGGCTGACCGCGTGCCCGGTCGGGCGGTGGTTCGCGGTCGACGATTTCTTCCGACTGCTCCGGGCGACCGGGCGGTCGTTCTCCGTCGCCCACGATGTTCACGAACTGTACATCGCCGAGCACCACTACGGCAACTTGGGGTACGACGACGAGCACGCCTGGGAGCAACTCCAGGGGCGGTTCGCCCTGGCCTTCTGCTTCGAGTACGCCGCCACGCTCGGGGTCGTTGACGTGGCGTACGTCCCGCCGCAGGGCGTGCGGCACGACTTCCACGGCCGGTGGGGTGTAGACGAGTTCACCTGCCTGTCCCGGTACGACGGGCTGCTCTTCCTGCGGGTGAACCCGCTCGGTGCGTGGCTCCTGGGCCTGGCCGACGAGTACCGCCCCGCGGCCCCGACACGGGTGGAGGTGTTCCGGGTACTGGCGAACCTGGACGTGGTCGCCGCCCGCGGCCTGCCCGCCTCCGACCGACTCGTCCTGGAGCGGTTCGCGGACCCCGCGTCCGAGGGGGTGTGGAAGCTGTCGGCGGCGAAAGTGCTCGGGGTGATCGAGCAGGGCGGGAGCGTCGACGAGTTGGAGCAGTTCCTGGCGTTGCGAACGACCGGGGAGTGGCCCGGCACGGTGGTCGCCTTCCTGGCCGACCTGCGGGCGAAGGCCGGGCGGCTGGCCGACGCGGGGGCCGCCCGCCTGATCCGGTGTGCCGACGAGCACGTGGCGGCCGAACTGGCGGCCGACAGGCAGTTGAAGGGGAAGTGCCTGCGGGCCGGGGATCGGTACGTGGTCGTCCGCGAGGCCGACCTCGACGCCGTGCGAAAAGTGGCCCGCAAACTCGGGTACGTGTGGCCGATTCCGGGCGACTGACCGGCGACACCCGCGACTCTACCAGGGCGGTCCGGCGACCTCTTCCAGTTCGGGGAGTTGTTCCACGGGCACCGCGATACGGATGGAACGGGCGACACCCGGTTCCCGAGTGACGAGCCCGAGTTCCTCCAGTTTCACGACCATCCCGTGCACCGGCGGCGGCGTGACGCGGAAGAACGCCCGCAGGTCCGTCTCGGCCGGACCCCGGCGGTGCAACTTCCGGTACAGGTGGATGAACGCGAGGAACTGGCCCTGACGGGGCGTGAACTCGGTCTGGCTGCTGGACTTCCTACGGGGTGTGCCCGGTTTCCTTGCCGCCTTCGGTGCCGGCGAGAGCGACTCCGCTGTCAGGGCGTACTCCGTCATCCAGAACTCGACGACATCCTGGACGAACGGGAGCGAGGCCGAGGTCAGCCCCGTCCCCCGGCTCGGATCGTACCGTTCGGTGTACTGGCGGGCGGTCTGGTACGCCCAGGTGCCGACCTCCCGTTCGTGGGCGAGGTGGCATTCGAGTGTGTACTCGACCAGCAGCAGTTTCGAGTCGGTGATCAGGCGGACGGCCCCGAACGGGATGTTCCGGTGCTCGTTCTGCTCGGCCCGCAACCGCCCGAGCAACTCGGACAGCGTCCGACGCAGCTTCTCGGTCGGGTTTCGCTGCCACGCCGTCATCCCTTCAAGGGCGTCCTCCATCATCCGGCGGTGACTCTGCTCGGTCGGCGTGAGGGGATGTGTCGAACGGCCCTTCTCCTCGTCCAGGTGATCGAGCGTCTTGCGGGCGAGGTGGGCGACGAAGCGGTTCGCCAGATCGGGTTGGCGGCACAAGCTCTTCAGGACGGTGAGGCGGGTGACGGACACCGCCCACCGGCTCTCGCGGATCTCCGCGGGCAGGCCCGCCAGTTTGCGGATGCGGAGGAGCACGTCTCGGGGAGGTGGCGGTGTCATGGCGTGAAAAATCAACGTACGCCGCGAGCGTAATCTCGGCAGCCGCTCGACCGGACGGCGAACCCGACCGGGTCGAACCGCCTGCCGCCGAAGCCGGCGAGTACGACCCGCCAGTGCCGTCGTCGGTCGCCAGCCTCGCCGTTGGCATGACCGTGCTCCGCGTGAAGCGTGAATGCACAACGATGGCAGACGTGGGCTGCTGGGGCTGACACTCTCGAAGTCGATTCGGGCCGGCACCTGCCGCTCCAAGCGGTCGGGAAGCGAGGCTCGGACCGGACAGTGGGTGCGCAGTCAGGTGAACCGACCCAGGCTCCCCGCGATCCGCTCCAGTGCCCCGAGGAGGCCCACCCCCGTCAACTGGGATCGCAGGAGCGGGCGGGAGAGGAGGTAGAAACTACCGGCGTGTTTCTTCCTCCGTGTCGGACTCCCCTCGCCTTCCTGGGGTGGTCTGACCTGACGGAAGCCGGACGTGAAGGCCACGGCGTCCTTGGCACTGCACCGCAACTGAATCACCCCGGAGGTGTCGCCCGCTTCACCGGCGAGAACGCCGTCCCAGAGTTCGACGTGCAGCCAGACAGTGGCCTGCTGCTGTTCGCACAGGGCGGCCAGGGCGGCGTCATATCGGAAGACGCCGTCGCCCTTCTCGTGGTCGAAGGCCGCGAGCCAGACCCCGCTCTGCATGTTCTTGTCGGTCATCACCCGGCAGTGCCGCCACCGCGGGTTCGCAGCCAGGTCACGGCGGAACCGTTCGAGCAGGGACAGGTGGAGGAACCGATTGTCGTTCTCCGAGTAGGTTCCCGCCGCCCCGAGGAGGTCGGGAACCGTCGCGGTATGGGTCGGGTCGCCAGTCGCGTACCAGCCGTCGATCCGGGCCAGGATTTCCAGTTCCCGTCGTAGGAACCGGCGGTAGTGGTCGGTCAGAACCCGGAAGTCGGACGCCGGCGGTTCGGGGAGTTCGTCCAGGATGGACACCACGTCGGTGTAGGTGACCAGCGGGTACTTGCCCCGCACGGACTCCGAGAACGACATCTCGCACAGACCCAGGGCGACCAGGACGGTGTTCTCGTCCCTGTACTTCTCGAACTGCGGGTCGTCGCCCAGGCTCTTGGTCTTGTTCTCGATCACCACGCGGGTGCCGCCGACCGCGAGGTCGATGTCGTACCGGCTCTTCCGGCCCGCGGTTTCGGTCGCGACCTTGACTGCGGGATTCGCCCGCAGGGCCGTCAGGAACCGCGGGTCGCCCCTCGCCTCGACGAGGCGGGCGAAGGCGTCGAGGAACCCCGCTCGTACCCGTGTTCGGCCGCCGGGTCGAGCAGCCAGGCGACCATCGCGGAGTGGAACAGCTCCTGGTTCCCCTTGCGGAGGATGTCGACGATGGTTCGGTCGGTCATGACGCCCTCTGTTCGTAACGGGTCCACCCTGTCTCACCACCCCTTGTGAAGTTGGTCACTCCTCGGCAGCAGACCGTCAACTCGTCAGGCCACGCCTTCATCTGCCTGGAACAGTTTCAGCTTCTTCCTCGGCTTGACCCCTTTCCGCTTCTTGCGGGCGATCAGTTGCCACCCCTTCACCGCCGCCACCAGCCGCTTCTGGGTGACGGACAGGGTGCGTTCCCGAACCGCCGCCACCGCCGGGTGGGAGGCCGGGCGGGCAGCCTGTACCGCCGCCCGGTGATGGGAGAGGTGCGCCACGATGACGGCCGAGGCGAGCACCCGCTCCAGCACCCCGGCGTCGGCCGGCAGCAACTCCCGCTTCATCGCCGCCACCTCGTCCCTCGTCGCCTTCTCGACGAGCGGGTCGCCGAACGCGGCGGCCGTCACCCACGCCCCTTCCGCCCGCTCCGCCAGTGACTCCAACTCCCGCACCAACGGTCGCAATTCCGGGTACACCTCCAGCCACGCGAGCACCCGCTCGACGGCCTCCGGGTGCCCCCGCTTCGCCCGAGCGGTGAGCTCGGCGATCATGCCCTTGGCATATTCGACCGTACACCGCTTGCCCTTTTTCCCCTGTTCAGGGGCTTTCTTCTTCGGCACGTTTCCTCCTCCACTGGCCGTGGTGTTGGTGGTGGCCGGTGGCGATCAGCCACACGGCCGAAAGTAGGTCCGTCCAGTCGGCCAGTTCGCCGGCCAGCCGGTCAGCGTCGGCAGTCTCATCCCGTTCCGCTTGCACGGCGGCCTCCGCGTCCCGTTGGGCATGCTGCTTCAGCTCCATCGCGGCGGCGGCCTCCTGGCCGGCAGCCCCGCGGCCCAGGTACACCTTCGTCACCCCGTGCGGGGTGCGGATCGACTGGTAGAAATACCCCGATTTTGCTCCCCGCTTCTTCCGGTCCCAGCCCATGCCCGGTCCCCCGGCGTTGCACCACGCGGTGTGACTTGCCCGACATTCTCGCACACCAAGCGGGGTCGCACGAGAGCGGTGTGACTCGCCCGTGGCCGTGCACTCACGGCGGGCGTGTTGGTCTTCGGCTTGGGGCGGTGAAAGTGGACAATGGCGGGAACGCCATACGTCCTGTCGAGGAGCCTGTCATGGACGACCTTCGCCACTGGATGCCGGGCAGCCCCTTCCGCCGGCCGGAGTGGCGGTGGTTGCGGGCGATGCACTTGCACGAGACCGGCCGCCGCATCGACCACCGGGTTGACGATGCGTGGGTGAAACACGCTCGTCATGCCTTGCGGAGTCGGGGTCGGATCAACTCCCCGGCCGCAGCCGTGCGGTCCGCTCGCAAGGTGTGGGAGGGCGACCCGGACCGGCGTGGCGAGGTCGAGGCCCGGTTGCTCGCTGGCGATGGGGACGCTGTCGTCGCCGATCGGATGGCCCTGCCCGAGGGAGTGGTAGCCGCCTACGCCGAGGTGTTTTTCTGTGTCCGACCGACGCCGAAGGCGACCGACTGGGTGCTGGCAGAGGCGGTCGGGTACTCCCCTTACGTCGGGTTCACACGCCCGCTCCCGTGGTCCTCGTGGCGGCTAGCGGCGGTGGCCGGTGGGCCGATCTTCGCGGACCTTGTGATCGCCGCTACCACCGACCGCCCCCTGCCCCCGGCGTTCCGCGACTCCGGCGGGGCCGACGACATGCGGATGCGGGATCTCGCCCGCCTGTGGGTGGCGTCGATGGTGGCGGTCACCCCGGCCGCGTTCGCGGGCGTGCTCCGCGAGTACCGCCGGTGTCGAACGGCCGACTCACGGCGTCACGGGCGGAAAGTGCGTGTGGAGCCGATGGCCCTGGAGATGGAGTCGTACTTGCTGTCGCGGGCGGTCGTGGGGGTGAAGGGGCGTGAGCCGGTGGCGGCAAGGCGCTCGCTCCGAGACGACCCAAGCCACGCGACCACGCCATCGACCGGGAAGGTTTGTGGATCAGGTGGCGGACAAGCTCCTGAGAACCCGCAGGACCGTTCGCCGTCGTCGGAATTGTCCCGCCGATCCGCCCTTCGCACCCACGCCGCCTGAGTCGATGCACGAGCCACGGGCGGGTCGCGGGCGGGCGGTACTGATTCCTTCCACACCACGCTTGCCGCTTCGAGAGCGTGCACGACCTCGCGTGCGACACAAGTGATTTACAAAAGTGGTTTTGAATACATCGCCTTCCGCCGTCGAATCCCTTTGCCGCCTCAGGCGTCGGGAGTGGATGTCGCGACCCGACGGCCGGGACGAGGGGTCGGGGGCGGAACGTCGGCAGGTGACGTTCCCGGTCGGGATGCCGCCCAAGCGGCGGCCGTCGCCTCGCAATGCGGGGTGACGCTCCCGCTCTGGGTGGCCGCCACGCCCGCCCCGTTCCACGACGCCCACGGCGACTTGTACCGCGGCCGGCCGTTCGTCGACGGCCTGGACCAGGGGGCGTGGTCGGGGACGACTGGGGGCAGCTTGGCACCTCCGTCCACCCAGCCGAGTTCGCCACCGACACCGCCTTGGCGATCGGCTGCGGCCTCCCGCCGACCCTACCCATCCTGTGGCCGGGGCGGCGAGCCAACCGGGGCGCTCGCAACGAAACGGCCGAACCGGCCGCTGCACCGCCCCCGGCGGACGGATATGCTGTTGAGACGATCCGCTCCGGCACCGTCGCCGGGGCGGTGAGTTTGGAGTTCGGCGGCGGAGGGATGAACCGTGACCGCAATCGTACTTGCACTCGGCCTCATGGCCGCCCCGGCGGCTCCTGTGCCGCGCGAGGCAAAGAAGGACGTACTCATCGGGACTTGGGATCAGGTCGCTGTCGAAACACCCGTCGGCAAGGTTCCCGATGATCTGGTTTGGACCTTCGAGAAGGAAAAGGTCACCGCCTGCCGCAAGGCGGACGCCGAGAAGGTGATCCTGAAATACGCGATTGTTGCCGACTCAGGGAAGGATCCGAAGGAGATCAGTCTCACCGTCGAACACGGCGAGAAGAAGTGGGTGCAGCACGGCATCTACACGCTCGACGGGGAGCGACTGACAATCTGCCTCGGGGTGGCGACGGGCGATGCGGCGGTCAACGAGAGCAAGCGGCCGACGGAATACAAAGCCGGTCCGGACACATGTCTCGTTGTCCTGAAAAGGAGCGAGAAGTAGCTCACGCCGAACCGGGTGGCGAGTTGACTCCCCTGACCGCAGCACCGCCTCCGGCTAACGAGCAAGCTGGTGAATCAACCCGCCTCGGCGCTTTGCCGGGCGGTGAGTTGACAGTTCGGCGGCAGAGGGCTGTGGGTTGGGAAAGTGTATCCGTCGTAACCCCGCCCCATACTACCAGCCGCCGGGTCCGCGCCGGGCGATGGTGTCGGCCAACACCGAGCGCCCCGACGAGGTCCGTGCGGCCGAGGGGTGGCTCACCGAGCACCGGGCGGCCCTCACCTTCGTGTCGGACGACGAGGGGTGTGGCTGTTGCGTTCACCTGTGGCGGGTGGAGGGGCCGGCGGACGTGATCGCGACACTGCCCCCAAGCATTCGCGCAGACGGCGATTGGGTACGCGGTCGTGGGTAACCCGGCCGAACCTGCCGCTGCACCGCCCCCGGCGGCCGAGTAACGTAATCGGTGTTTCACGCTCGCCACCCCAGCCGGGGCTGTGAGCGACGTGTTCGGCGTCGGAGGGCGCAGAGGCGTGGAGCGGCACACGGACGACGAGCGGGCACTCATCGAGACTTTCCGGGCGGCCGGCGGGGAGCGGGTCGTCCGCTTCCGCCGGGGGCGGCCTCAGCTTCCGAAGGCGGCGGCCGAGGCACTGGCCAGGCTGGTCCGCGGCGGCCGCGTCCGCCGGCACGCCACCCTCGGCGGCGGGTGCGTCTCCTACCGCCTCCGGGAGTTCGGAGGCGAGGGTCCGTCGCCAGACTCACCCGATGCCATCCCCCCGACCGCCGAGCGGCGGATGACCGAGGCCGAGTGGCTGGACGCCACCGACCTGACGCCCATGCTGGAGATCGTGAAGGGCCGGGCGAGTGACCGGAAGTGGCGGCTGTTCAACTGCGCGTGCTGTCGCCGCGTCTGGCACCTGATGAGTGACCACCCAGGGCGGTCCGCGGTCGAGACCGCCGAGCGGTATCTGGACGGGGGTTGCGGCCCCGTCGAACTGGCTGCGGCTCACGACGCGGCCGTCGAGTTCATCACCGAGTTATGGGCAGGCGATACCGACCGCCTGTTGTCACCCACCTTGAATGCCGTCCAAGCGGCGGCGTTCGCTGTCAGAGAGCGAGCTGAACCCCACGGAGTGGACGAAGGGTACGGGGGTTCGCATAGCTACGCCCTGAATGCGTTAGGCACCGACCTACAGACGGACAGCCCGGAGAGGGTGGCAGTCAGGCTCGCTCCGGGATATCTTCGGCAACCCCTTCCGTCGCATCGCGCTCGATGCCAGTTGGCAAACAGAAACTGCCGTCGCCCTGGCCGCCGGCATCGACTCCGACCGGGCGTTCGACCGGATGCCGATCCTGGCCGACGCGCTCGAAGAAGCGGGGTGCGACGACGCCGACATCCTGACCCACTGCCGCGGTGACGGCCCGCACGTCCGCGGGTGCTGGGTGGTCGATTCGGTGCTGGGGAAGGAGTAGCATCGAACCGAACATGCGGCTGAATCGGCCCACCGCCTCCTGCGGTGGCCGCTGAGCCGCGAGTTCGGCGGCGGAGGGCACACCAGATGTTCGGCCTGTTCAAGCGTGGGGGCAGCGGGGCACAGCCGTCGCTCGACGCCGTGCGCTTCGATGCCACCGGCTACACCTTCCAGGGCGAACCGCAGCCGGGGCAGGCTCGCGTCTGGCACACTCCCACAGGCGACGGGCTGATCGTACGGTTCATCGAGGCGCCGCCCGACATCCCCGCGGATGCCGGATCAGTCGAGGACTTGGTCGCGTTCTACCGCCATCTGCTCGGGGACTCGGGCGGCAGGCTGGTCGAGGTGCGGGTCGTGGATGCAGTCGGGTGCCGGGCCGTTCGCACACTGCTGTCGGTGCCCCAGCAGCCATCCGGCCGCACCTACATCGGTTCGCTCACGTTGCCGTTCCGGGACTTCAGTTTCGTCATCAAGTGCCAGTGCGCCGAGGGCGGGCCGACCGGGCTCAAGGCGGCCCTGTTGTTCGACCGCAGCCGGGCCGCGAACGAGCCGATGACCGTCGAGGGCGGGCGGTTCCACATCCCCGGATTCGACGTGGACGACCCGAAGCACGACGCCGAGTTCCCGCACGACCCGGTTGCCCGCGCCCGCAGGGTGCTGGATCATGTGGCGAGGTCGCTGGTGGTCGCGGCCGAGGTCCGTCAGCTTCCGGGGTTCGCGCTCCCGTGTTAAAGGCACGCCGAACCAGCTTGCAATCTTGCCCCCTACCCCCCGCCGAACTCGCCGCTGCACCGCCCCCGGCGAATGAGTAGGTTGGTAGGACAGACCGCATCGGCACTGTCGCCGGGGCGGTGAGCTTGGAGTTCGGCGTTGAAGGCCGCGGAGGGCGACGAGTGGGCGGCGTGATCGGCTACCTGAACACCGACCTCGACCTGACCTCGGCCGACGACCTGACGGGGCTCGCTGCCGCGTTCGAGGCCGGCGGGGTGTTCCCGCTGCACGTCACCAGGGGCGAGGACGGGTTGTGGTACGCCTGCTTCGAGACGGAGGAGCAGCACACCGAGCCGGAGCCGAACATCGCCGCCATGCTCGCTGTCGTCGATGGGCTGTCACCGCCGCTCCGGTCAGTCTGGACGGGCTGCTCGCGGCGGGAGTTCAACATCGGGTACGATTGCGGTCTGGAGCCGTGGGCGTTTCACCAGGGTCTGTCGGCCGAGTTGCTGGGGCGGATGGCGGTAGTGGGCGCGTCCCTGCGGTGGACGCTCTACCCGAACCGGGAGCAAGGCAGGCCGAACCGGCCGCCGCACCGCCCCCGGCGACCGTGTAGGCTGATCGAGGTTCCGAACGACCCACTCACGCCGGGGCGATGAGCTCGTTGTTCGGCGGAGGGCGCACCCGTGACGCTCGGCGAGCTTCGGGACCGCGGCGAGCGGATTAAGCTCTTCTTCAACACCGACCTCCAGCTCGCGCTGGATTACGACACGCCGACCGTCGAATGGCTGGACGGCTACATCGACCGCAACCGCCACGAGTTCTCGGACGACAAGAGATACGGGTGGGCGTTGGCGTTCGGCTACATCCTCGGCGAGTCCATCGTGAGGGTGTTCGGAGGCCGGTGGGTGCGGGACGAGCAGTTCGCCGACGAGTGGGTGATCGAACTGCCCGATGGGACCGGCAAAGCGAATCCGATCGGGAAGGCGTACAAGCAACTCGAAGATCCGACGGACAGCGTGTACGGCTTTTTTCTGGTCACCGGGATGGCGGTCGAGCGGGGCGGGTTCGACAAAATCGGGCACAAGCCGACGAACGGGCCGGGCGGGCCGACAGGGGCCGAACTAGCCGCTGCACCGCCCCCGGCGAGCGAGTAAGTTGGTGGAACAACACGCACTGGCACCGTCGCCGGGGCGGTGAGCTTGGAGTTCGGCCGCAGAGGCGGAGACGCGGATGGGTCCAGTCCTGTTATTCCGGCGAGACGACGACAGCGAAGCGGAACTTGAAGCCGCTCGCCGCCACTGGCCCGTTGAACACGACCGCACCAACTGTCGGGACCGGCTCGTCGTCGGCCGGTATTCGGTGCTGCCGTTCTACGACGCCCTCGAACAGGAGCTGGCCGGGCGGGGTTGCCGGCTGGTCAACTCCCACGCCCAACACCGGTGGATCGCCAACTTCGAGTATTACCCCGCGTTTCGGGACGTCACGCCGGAGAGTTGGTCCTAGGAGGAATTCCCGTCCGCGCCGGACGGCCCCTTCGTCCTCAAGGGCCGGAGCAGCTCGTTCAAACACCACTGGTCCGAGCTGATGTTCGCGGCGGACAGGGAAGACGCCATCCGAAAGGCCGCCGTCCTGCGGGACCGCCAGGTGATCGCCCAACAGGGGCTGCTGTTCCGACGATTCGTGCCGCTGGAGACGTTCGCGTACACCGCGAGCGGTCTGCCGATCTCGAACGAGTGGCGGTTCTTCTTCGTCGGCGAGCGGCTGATCGGGTACGGATTCTATTGGGCTCGGGTGGCCCCGGTGGCCCCCCCGGCGGTGGACACGGCCGGGATCGCGTTCGCCCGTGAGTGTGCGGCCCGCGTGTCCGGGCGCGCCACGTTCTTCGTCGTGGACATCGCGCGGACGGCCGAAGGGCGGTGGCTCCTCATCGAACTCAACGACGGCCAGACCTCCGGGCTGGGGGCCATCGACGCCGACGAGTTCTATCGGGAGCTGTTCGCAGCGTGCAGCCAAGACGCTGAATGAACTCGCGTGGCGTCAAGCCATCCCCCGGCCGAACAATCCGCTGCACCGCCCCCGGCGACCGAGTAGGCTGACCGACACACCGAACACGTCACTCCCGCCGGGGCGGTGAGCTTGGGGTTCGGCGAAGGAGGCGCACCGATGGCGGAAGTCCCAAGAGAGGCGATCCTGCACGCCGCGACGACTGGCGATGTGGTCACTTTGACCCGACTCGTCGCCGACCACGGGGCCGCTGCCGTGCGGCTCGATGGCGACCCGGAGGAGTTGACCGCGCTCCACCTCGCCGCCGCGGCCGGCCAACTCGCGGCCGTCGAGCTTCTGTTGTCGCCGGCCGTCGGGTCCGACCCACGGGCTGCCCGCATCAACAACTTCACTCCGCTCCACTCGGCCGCCATGAAGGGGCACGCGGCCGTGTGCGAGGCGCTGTTGCGAGTCGGGGCTGGGGTCAACGTGCAGACCGCCCCGCAGGGGTACGCCCCACTCCACAGCGCGGCGTTCGCCGGGCACCTGGGGGCCATCCGGGTGCTACTCGCCGCTGGCGGGGATCGCGCCCTGACCAACTACCGGGGCGAGCGGCCGACGGACACGGCCAAGCGGCAGGGGCAGTCCGAGGCGGCGCAACTCCTGGCCCCAGACGCCGAACCCGCCGCTGCCCCGCCCCCGGCCGACCAGTAAACTAGTGCGTCAGCCCGCCTCGGAACGTCGCCGGGGCGGTGAGCGTGGAGTTTGGCGAGGGAGGGCGAACCGTATGGCGAACGCGACCGACGGGGTGCGCGATTTGGTGGCAGACGTGCTGCGTACGCTCCCGCAGCCATACACCGACGACGTGACCGACGACGTGTGCTGCGCCATCGAGGCCGACCCCGCGTTGCGGCAGCGGTACGATGAGTTGGCAGCCGACCTCCGGGACTGGGTGGTCAACAACTGGATCGGACAGTACACGTCCGAGTTGACCGGCCGGAGGAGCGGAGAGCAAGTGCCGTCCCGAAGCCGGCTCATCCAGTCGTACAAGAAGCTTCGGGTGTAGGTCGGGGCAGCAAAGGCACGCCGAACCCGGTCGCGTGTTGTCGAGTTGAGTTTTTCGCGGCCCATTCGTGGGCGAACGGGGTGCGGCTCTTGAACACACCACTCCCCCGGCCGAACCGGCCGTAGCACCGCCCCCGGCGACCGATGAGGCTGGTGGGGCAAGACCGCCACGGGACTTCCGCCGGGGCCGGGAGCGGGGCCGGTCTGTGATCCGGAGGGCGACCGGCGTGGTGCGAGTGTTCTACAACCCGCTGTACGTCGGCTCCGGCTATGCCTTCGACACCACCCGCAAGGCCGCGTGGGTCGCCGACTCGTTGACCCGCTCGCCCATCCCCGGCGTCGAACTGGTGGAGCCGATCCCGCTCACGCGGGATCAGGTCAACACGGTTCACGACCCGCACTACGTGCGGGCGGTCGAGACCGGCACGCCCCGCAGCTTGGCCGAGTCGCAAGGGTTCGACTGGGACGCCGGGCTGTGGCCGATGGTGATGGCGTCCAACGGCGGGGTGGTCGCCGCCGCCCACGCCGCCCTGGAGGACGGGGTCGCCGGGTCGCTGTCGAGCGGCCTGCACCACGCCGGGTCCGGGAGCGGGGCCGGGTTCTGCACGTTCAACGGCCTGGTGATCGCGGCGAAGGCGGCGCTCGCCGCCGGGGCATCGTCCGTGCTCATCCTGGACCTGGATGCGCACTGCGGGGGCGGCACCGCGGCGCTCATCGCCGACGACCCTCGCGTCCGGCAGATCGACGTGTCCGTCAGCGACTACGACAGCTACGGGGGCCGCGAGCAGTCGCGGCTGGTGATGGTGACGGACGGCTCGGAGTACCTCCCCGCCGTCCGTCGGGTGCTGGACGAGGCCGACCGGCGTGGCGACTCGTTCGGCCTGTGTCTGTACAACGCGGGCATGGACCCGATCGCGGACTGCGCGGTCGGGGGTCCAGCTTTGCAAAGTGCCGTTAGGTATCCAGCTAACATTCATTTCCCAGCAATGAAGATCACGCGAAATACCAATCTGTGTCATTGTAA
>JANNQE010000794.1:0-2152 GCA_031441625.1 Planctomycetia bacterium | reverse complement strand
CGTTCAGGGGTCCCCCGCGTGGCGTGGGGGTGGGTCCGCCGCGCCCCCGGGGTGCGGGGGCCCGTCCCGCCCCCTGGGGCCGCGGCGAAGAGGGGAGCGATCACTTCCGCGCGCCGCTCACCGCCGGTGCCGGGTCGCTCGGTTCGGCTTCGCCCGGCACGAGTTTGTGCCAGCACTCGGTCAGTTTCACCAGTGCCGCGTGCAGGCGGGATTTCACCGTGCCCAGGGGCACGCCCAGCACGTCGGCCGCGTCCTGATACTTCATCCCCTGGAAGTACGTCAACACCACCACCTGACGGAGCAGGTCGGGCAGGTCGTCCACTGCTGTGCGGACCAGTTGTCGCAGTTCCTCACCTTCGGCGATCTCGTCGGGTCCGGGGGCGGCGCGTTCGAGCAGGTCGAACAGCGAAGCGGAACCGTCCGGGCCGTCGTCGTCGGCCGGCAGCAGGGGCACGCTGCGGGCGTCTTTGCGGCGTGCCCGTCGCCGCATCGCGTCGATCGCCTGGTTGGTGGCGATGGCGTACAGCCACGGGCGGGCGGAGCGGCCGGGTTCGTACTGCTGGATCTTGGTGAACACCGCCACGCACGTGTTCTGGAACACGTCGGCGGCCAACTCCGGGTCGCCGGTGTACCGCCGCAAGTAGCCGTACAACTCCCGCTCGTGCCGACGCACCAACAGGCCGAACAGGTCGTGCTCGCCCCGCCTCAGCCGGGTGAGCAGTTCCTCGTCGGTCGGCCCATCCGGGGGGTGGTGAGCGGCGTTCACCCGCACATTCTACGACGGGGGGGCGGTGGCGGTTCGGTAGGGTGGGTCGCTCTCGCCGAGAGCGACATTCGACCCGGCTCTCGCCGAGAGCCGGCCACCCGGTTCCAGGTCTTCCCGTCGCACCAACTCGCGGTCGCGGGTGGCGGAGCGCATCTCGAACACGCACACCGGGCCGAGGTCTTCGCCGGGGGCGACGCGGCATCGCTCGCGGCGGGTGCGGGCGGCAGTGAGTTCGGCGGGCAGGCAATCGGAACAACAGAGTGAGTACGTCTTCAGCTCGCGGGTGTTGCCGTCGGCCCACACCGCGCCGAGCTTGAACGCGGCCGGGCGCGAGCAGCCGGCATGGCACAGCACGGGGTAGGGGGGCATCGCAGTCATGGCGAACGTTTTGGTGAACCGGCGGCGTCAGCCGCCTGGGTTGCGGACCACCCGCGGGTTGACACCCGCGGTTCACCCAGACCGGGTCAGCCCACCGGGTGCGGTACCGACTGGCCGAGCATTTCGGCGACGGCGTTCTGGGCGGCCCGCAGTTCGGCCTCTTTCTTGTTCCGCCCCCACACAGGGGTGAACTGGTGCCCGGCCACCGCCGCGGCGATCTTGAAGCACTTGTCGTGGTCCGGCCCCTGCTCGTCGAGCACCGCGTACCGCGGGGTGTCGCCGTACTGCTTCTGGGCGAGCGTTTGCAGTTGCGACTTGGCGTTGCTGGCCACCGCTTCCGCCGCCACCGCGTCGATTTCCGGCTCGATGAATTCGAGCACGAACTGCCTGGCCGCGTCGTACCCGCCGTCCAGGAAGACGGCCGCGACGAGCGCCTCGAACACGTCGGCCAGGATGTTCGGCGGCATCTCGGCCGACCCGCTCAGCCCCTTGCCGAGGATCAGGTAGTCGCCCAGGCCCACATCGCGGCTGAACTGGGCGCACGTCTTGCGACTGACCACGACCGACTTCACTTTCGTCAGGTCGCCTTCCTGGAAGTCGGGGAAGCGGGCGTACAGTTGCTCGCACGTGACCAGCCCGAGCACGCTGTCGCCCAGGAACTCCATCCGCTCGTTGCTCGCCCCGCGGGTGTTCGCCCCGGACGTGTGCGTGAGGGCCGCGCGGAGCAGCTTCGGGTTGTGGAAGGCGTAGCCGATGGCCTGTTGGCAGTCGTCGAGCAACCGCTGCTCGCGGGTGCCAGAGGCGGTGGTGGGAGGGGACATACGGTGGGTGTGAATCGGGCGGGGAGGCGAACGGAGTCGGGCGAGTGTGAAGGCTGCGCTAAGAAAGTACCTCTCCGGGCGACGGAAGTCAACTCGCGCTCGCTGTTGGGGTGCGCCTGCGCCTGCGGATTTCGGCACTCCGGGCGAGCGGCGGCCGTGAGGCCGCTGTTTCTGAGGGGGAACAGCG
>JANNQE010000793.1:0-1566 GCA_031441625.1 Planctomycetia bacterium | reverse complement strand
GCCTCGAAGACTCGACCCGACCTACGGGGGTGCCTTTCTTTCGAATCAGGTAGCTCCGCACGCCGTCCGCCTTCACCGCCGACACCAGTTCGTTGCCGGTCAGCCGGCACCACGCGGGCAATTCAACCTCCACGGTGGAATCGGTGGACCGCACCTCCAGCACCTGCCCGCCGTCGAGCGGGTCGATGTGCTTGCGGATGAGCAGCAGCAGGCCGTTGCCGCAGTCGAGGTCCCCGCCGTCGAACGCGGCGTGCGGGGCGAACGGGTGTTCGATGTTCCAGGTGGTCATGGTGTCCGATTGGTTAGCAAGTCGTCCGAGACCACCCGCTCTAGAGGGGGTTTCGGGTGGGTTGCCCCTCACTCGCGTCGGGCTAACTCACCGTTGGCTAATACTTCGTGTCAATGGAAGTCAACTGCCAAGTATGCCCACACCGCACGCAAGTGCAGTTCAGCCAGAACAAGTTGAAGAAGTCGGCAAGGGGGAAGCCCGGGTCCTCCTCCCAGTCCTCAATCCGTTCGTCGTGGTAAGTGACGTTCACAACCCCGCTGACCAACTGCCCCTGGCAGGTCGGGCACGCGGCTGGTGTCGGCTCGCCCTCGCCACGGTATGCGGCGCACCCGATCTCCGCCCCGTCCCTTGTCTTGAACTCGCCCCCTTCGCCATGGATGTCTGTATCGAGAAAGTTCGTCACTCGCCCGCAGCCGGCACACCGGAAGCTGAAGGGGCTGACCATCATGTCTGACCCCTCGAACCCCGGCTTGAGGTCACCGAGCGGGTAGCCGAGGACGGTCCCGTGCTCTGAACCGCACGCGCATCGCAACCGCCACGCGGCCTCGTCCCCATCGGCCGACATCAGCACCGGCTGCAGTTCACGGAGACAGCGTGGTGGCGTTTGCCGGAGGTACTCGTCGATCTCCACGCGCGAAGTCCTCCTCCCAGGCACGATGAATGGGCCGGGGGGTGAGGCCCCTGGCTCAGAAGGACACGCTCGGGCAGCTCTCGCCCATGAATTCGACCAGTTTCGCCCCGCCGACGATGAGCGCGCCGTTCACCAGTTTCGTCTCGTCCAGCTTGCGGCGCTTGAAGCACGGCGAGCAGACGTAAATCTTGCCCCCGCTGGCGGCGAAGTCGTCCATCAGCTTCTTCAGCGGGGCGAACCCCTCCTCGGCGATGTCGTCGGCGTACCCCGTCTGGGCCAACCGCACGCCTTCGACCGTGAGGAACACCACCACGTCTTTGTCGGACGCGAGGGCGGCGTTGGCGATGACGAACGCGACCGTGGCCTTGTCGGCGTTGTCCTTGGCGCAGGTGAGTGTGACGGTGAACTTGCCCGGCATCGGTCAGCCCTCTTTGCGGCGGATGGTGTACACAGGGGGGGTGGCACTCAACAGCGTGTGGCCGGTCATCCGGCACCACGCGGGGATGTCTTCGGGGGCGGCCGGGTCGGTGGCGGTTACCCTGATGACGCTCCCGGCGGCCATACTCTTCAACCGCATTCGTAACTGCATGACCAGATCGCCGCACCCCAGGTCGCCGGCGTCCCAGTCGGGTTCGGGCGAGCCGGG
>JANNQE010000792.1:0-3132 GCA_031441625.1 Planctomycetia bacterium | reverse complement strand
CGACCGGGCGACACCACTACTTCACTTTCGGAATGCTGCTCGGCGTGCTGCCACCACTGCCGCCGCTGTTCGTCCGCGGGGTCGCAGCCGTCGACCCGCCGCCGCCGCCGCCCCCACCACCCGCGAAGAAGCCGGGGCGTGCCTGATTCACCCCCACCCGGCTACTGCCGAACACGTTCCCGTAGCCGACCGGCCCGCCGGGCGACGGCAGCGAGGTGAGCGGGGCGTCGGCCGTCGGGTCGCGGACGGGTGGCGTGGCGGAATACGGCGCGGCCGGCGGCAGGAAGAGCGAGCGGCCGACCTGCTGAGGGAACGGTGCCCCGGTGCCGTACACCGGCCCGAGGCCGTTCGGCCCCTGCGTGCCCGGCCGCACGCCGTAGTAGTAGCTGAGCGCGGGGTTGGTGCTGTTCAGCAGGTTCAGGTACGGGCTGACCGGCTGGGTGCCGCGGTTGAAGGCGTTCGGGGCGAAGCTCTGCGGGCCGGGGATGGGGCCGTAGGGCGACGGGTACGAGTTCGGCACCTGGGCGACGGCGACCGGGGCGAGCAGGAGCAGCGGCAGGAAGGAGCGGAGCATGAGTGTCCCCAGTGTTCGACTGGAACCGGGAACGCAGTGACCGGGTGTGTTGTGGTTCACCCCGTCCTGCGTTCCGGGTTCGACTAGTTCCCGGTGCCGGTGTTGCCGCCGCCGAACCCGAGCCCGCGGCCGGCGATCCCGTTGTACGTCTGGGTGCCGAGCAGAGTCACACCGAACAGCCGTTCGATCGGGTTGAGCAGCTTGCCCAGGGTGCGGTCGATGGTGACGATCCGCTGGGCCTTCACGTACACGCGGTCGCCGGGGAACAGTTGGTAGTTGGTGCTGGTCACGCCCCACTGCGTGATGCCCACCCAGTCGACCGGCAGGATCTGCTCCTCGTTCAGTTGCGGGGTGCGGCGGGCCACCCAGATGTTCCGCTTGCTCGCCTCCTCCCGCAGTCCGCCCACGTTGGCGATGGCGTCGGACACGAACTCCTTGCCGGAGATGGGGAACCGCTGCACCGTCTCGCCCGCCCCGGCCCCGTCCTGGATGACCAGGTACGTCTTGCTGTTGTAGCTGGCCACGTCCACCAGCACGAGCACGCTGTCTTCTTTGGTGCCGCCGGTGTCGTACTCGATCTGCCTGGCCAGCACGGATCGGATGGCCAGCCGCGCCTGGTTCGTCGTCAGCCCGGCCACCGACACCGTGCCGTACGCGCCCAGGTAGATGGTGCCGTCCGGCCGCACCTGGAACTGGTTCTGGATGGGGTTGTACGGGAGCGGCTCGGTCTCGCCGGTGAACCGCACCTCGCCTTCCAGTTGAGTCTTCTCCTCTTCCAGCTTCGCCCGCTTCTCGTCGGTCAGGGCTTTGCCGTCGGCGTCCTTGCCGCCCTTCAGCCACCCCTTCACCTTCGCCAGGTCCTCGGGCACCTTCACCACCTTCTTCCGCGCCTCGATCACCAGCAGGTCGGGCGGCTCGATGACGTACTCGGGCAGCGTCACCGGGTTCAGTTCGGTGGGCACGCTGCCGGGGGCGGGCAGGCTGATGGGCGGGGTCGTCGGACGACCGCCCAACTGCGCCCGCGGGGTGAGGCACCCGGCCGACCCGAGAACCCCCGCCGCGACCACGACGGCCACCACGGTGCGAATGGTGCGGCTGTGCATCGTCCCGATCCCCCCTACACCGCCGCCGACGGCGGGTCCGCGTGTGGGGACGTGACGCAAGCCGTCAACCCCAACCCGGTGTAGGCGGAGTTATCGGCGTGGACGGAACAACCGAATCACTTTTCCCGGCGAGAACAGCCGGTACAGGCGGGAGAAGTTACGCAGTTTCTGGTCCCCCTCTCCCGCCGGGGGAGAGGGGGACATCGGAGTCACCATCTTCTGGAGCTTCTCCAACTCCGACAGGCTCAGCTTGCGGCTCTTGCCCTTCGGCAGTTTGTCCAGCAGGATCGGGCCGATGGCGATCCGCTTCAGCTTGAGCACCTTGTGGCCGAGCTTGGCCAACATGCGGCGGATCTCGCGGTTCTTGCCCTCGCACAGCACCACCCGCAGCCACGTGCTCTCGCCCTGCGGCTTCATCCGCCGCACGTTCTTCGCCCGCACCTTGCCGTCGCTCAGCCACACCCCTTCGAGCAACTTCTGGATGTCGTTCACGCTCGGGTGGCCGGCCACCAGCACCTGATACGTCTTCTCGATCTGGAACTTCGGGTGCATCAGCTTGTGCGCCAGGTCGCCGTCGTTCGTCATGAGCAGCATCCCCTCGCTGCTCTCGTCGAGCCGGCCGACCGTGTACACCCGCTGGTCCACGTGCGGGATCAGGTCGAGGGCGAGCGGCCGCTGGCTCGGGTCGTGGTTGGTACACAGGTAGCCGACCGGCTTGTTCACCACCCAGTACACCGGGCGTTCGGTCTTCACCGCCTCGCCGTCCACCGTCAGCTTGTGCAGGGCCGGGTCCACTTTGGTGGCCAAGTCGGTGACGATGCGGCCGTTCACCTTCACCCGCCCGGCGGAGATGAGGGTGTCGCAGTGCCGCCGCGACCCGACCCCGGCGTGCGCCAGGAATTTGTTCAGGCGTTCCATTCCATAATGATACACGACGGGTGCGAAGCGCAAGGGGAAATGAGTTGTCGGACGGCCGGCGGCCACTCCTCACCTGGGGCGTCGAACGCTCACGGGTCCGCCGGTACCGGGGTTTGCAATCGAACCCCAGAACCGCGACCCGCGAGGTTGTTCCAGACTGGGGTTCGATTGCAAACCCCGGTACCGACAGCGGACCTGGAACAGCGTTCGTCGGGAAGCGTGGCAAGCCACGCGCTCGGCCGACGCAACATCGGCCACCACTCCGAAGAGTGAAACGCTGACCGCCGACCGCCGACAACGGAGGTGATTGTACGACCGACGCCAACGGCGTCGTTCCCCCAGCCCAGGGTTGAGGTGCGAAGCACCGACACCCTGGGGACGATGCCACCACTAAAGTCCCGACCCCGACGGGGTCGTTCACCTCGCCCAAATTGAACGACCCCGTTGGGGTCGTGTGGGTGGTGCGATGGGTTCCCAGTGTGTCGGACCTGCGGTCCTCAACCCTGGGCTGTAGGAACGACCCCTTCGGGGTCGCAC
>JANNQE010000791.1:0-2653 GCA_031441625.1 Planctomycetia bacterium | reverse complement strand
TCTCCCCCAGGGGAGAGGGGAACCAACCCCGGAGCCATCCACTTGCCCCCGCCCGCCGTCCGCGTTGACCGCCTGAGCAAGTCGTTCACCCTCGGGCAGACGCAGCTCGGCTACCACAACCTGACCGAGACCATCAAGCGGGCCGCACGCGGGGTGGCCGGCCTGTTCACTGGCAAGCTGTTCAACAGGTCGCCCACCCGGCCGCCGTACTGGGCGCTGCAAGACATCAGCTTCGACGTGCAGCCGGGCGAGGTGGTCGGCGTCATCGGCCGCAACGGGGCGGGCAAGAGCACGCTGCTGAAAATCCTGTCGCGGGTGACCATCCCCACCGAGGGGCGGGTTGAACTCCGCGGGCGGATGGGCAGCATGTTGGAGGTGAATGCCGGCTTCCACCCCGAGCTGACCGGCCGCGAGAACGTGTTCCTGGCGGGCAGCATCCTGGGCATGAGGCGGAAGGAGATCCTCTCCAAGTTCAACCAGATCGTCGAATTCGCCGAGATCGGCCAGCACCTCGACACGCCCGTGAAGCGGTACAGCTCCGGGCAGTACGTGCGGCTGGCGTTCGCCGTGAGTGCGTACCTCGAACCCGAAATCCTGATCGTCGATGAAGTGCTGGCAGTGGGAGACGCCACCTTCCAGCGGCGGTGCATCGACCGCATGGCCGATTTGGCCCGCGACGGCCGCACCATCCTGTTCGTCACGCACAACATGCAGCTCATCCCGCGGCTGTGTCGGCGGGCGGTGCTGCTCGAAAAGGGCCGGATGGTGGGCATCGGCCCGTCGGCGGAAATGACTAGCAAGTACATGGAACGGCTGCTCGAAGACAGCCGCGTGGCCGACCTCCGCGACAAGCACCACACGGGCGACGGGCGGGCGGTGTTCGTGCGGGCCGGCGTGACCGACGGGGAAGGGCGTCCGCTGTCGGTGTTCGTGTCCGGCTCCGACCTGGTGGTGCGGATGGAGGTGGAGGCGAAGCAGGAGCTGCCCGACGTGAACCTGCAAGTGGTGTTGGGCAGCCTGCACGGGCACCGCACCATCAGCGGGTGGAGCCGCGAGGACGGGTTCGACGTGTCGCTCTCGCCGGGTACGCACGCCTTCGAGTGCCGCTTCCGCCGGGTGAACATCCGGCCGGGGCACTCGTTCCTGATTCACTTGAGCATGGCCGGCGGGAACGGCGCGCTGTTCGACGCCGTCGAGAACGCGGTCGTGCTGGACACCGTCAGCGACGACAAGTCGTCGCACCTGAGCACCAGCCAGGACCACGGCACGGTGTACTGCGAACACAGTTGGAAGCGGGTGTAGTAAAGTAGGTGCCGCCTGCCGGGCGGCACAGATTGCGAGTGCCGCCCGGGAGGCGGCACCTACCAGGACACCCCATGTCGTTCCTCCTCCTCGCCGCCTTCGCCCTGTCCGCCGACACCGACAAGCCGCTCGGCACGCTCTCCGAGAAGTACGAGTCGGGCGGGCGTGGGCCGGCCACCGTGTCCACCGGCGAGGGCGACCCCGGCGGGGTGAGCTACGGCACGTACCAACTGGCGTCCAAGGTGGGCCGGGCCGACGAGTTCGTGAAGAAGTATTACGCGGACGAGTTCAAGGGGCTGAAGGGCGGCACCGACGAATTCACCAAGAAGTGGAAGGAGTTGGCCGCGAAGGACGCCGCCGGCCTGAAGAAGAACGAGCACCAGTTCATCAAGGACACGCACTACGACCCGCAGGCGGCGAAGCTGGCGAAGGACTTGAAGCTCGACTTGACGAAGCGATCCGCCGCGTTCCGCGATGTGGTGTGGAGCACGGCGGTGCAGCACGGGCCGAACACCGACGTGATCGTCGTCGCCGTGAAAAGCCTGCTCACTGAGGGGAAGAAGCTGGAAGACGTGACCGACGAAGCGATCATCAAGGCGGTCTACGCCGAGCGGGGGCGGAAAACGGAGGACGGCAAGCTGGCCCGCTTCAAGGGGGTGAGCGAGAAGTGGATTCCGGCACTCACCAAGCGGTTCGAGAGCGAGCAGAAGGACGCGCTCGAGATGCTGAAGAAGTAGCAGAAGTAGCCCAACGGCCGAACAGCAGGCTCACCTGCCGCTGAGTGGCGACGGGCATCCGACGACCACGCTATTTGACGGCGGTCAGGTGCAGCGCTCAGTTCGGCCGAGGCAACTACGCCAGCTGCGGGAACGCCGGCACGCCACTGAGTAGCATCAGCACGACGAGCGCGACGAACGCCAAGACCCCGACAACCGATACCACCAATAGCATCCCGACGACGTACTCTATGCTGTGGCGATCCGGCGGTGGCCCCGGGTCCGCGGAAGCATAGTCCGCGCCTCCGGGGTACCGGGGGAGGGAGTCGAACTCCATGCGGTTCCCTCTGGGTGTCGGAAGAGCTATTGTGTTGCGCCGCCCGGCATTGATCTCACACGGAACTTACCGGCTGATCCTCAGATCCATAACCGGTTTCTGTCCACCTGAGCAACAACTTGTGCCAGGGTGTCGAAAAGTCTGCGAGGCGATTCACCGTGGGGGGGGCCCGGGGCCGCCCACCCGGGGCCCCCCCCCCCCCAGTGGCAGACCCCGGTGTGGGTGGGACAACCCCCGGGCCCCCACCCCCCGGGTGAGGACCCCCGCGGGGCCCCCCCACAAACCCCACGCGAGACCC
>JANNQE010000790.1:0-3045 GCA_031441625.1 Planctomycetia bacterium | reverse complement strand
CGCCAAAGGAGCATCCGCCCTGACGGGGCGGGTTCACCTGCGAATCCGCCCCGTCTGGGCGGGGGTGGTCGGGGCCGCCGTGACCCAGGCCTCCACTCGCCTTCGGCTCGCTCCGACCTGGGCTGACAGAACCCGCCCCGTTGGGGCGGTCGGCAGTGCCCGCGGCCCACTGGCATTGCCAACCTGAAGGTCAGTAACAGTGGTAACACTTTTCATGACGACGCCGGCCGCCAAACCGCAACTGTGGGCGTGCGTGTGCGTCGTCGGGTTGCTCGCGGCGGCCGTCGCCCCGCACTCGTTCCTGTTCGGCGCGACCGACTGGGAGCGGGTGTACCTGCCCGCGGCCGAGCAGTACGAGCGGGGCGAAGACATCTACGACGACACCTTCGTGTACCCGCCGTTCATGGTGCTGCTCGCCTGGCCGGCGGTGCACATGCCCCCGGTTGGCGTGCGGGTTCACCTGTGGGTGAGCTGCACGATCGGGGCCGCGCTGCTCACGTGCGGGGCGTGGTGGCTGGCCGGCGGGCGGTTCAGCTTCAACAGCCGTCCCCGCGAGTGGCTGATTGCGGGCATCGGCGTGACGGCGTACCTCGGCTACGTGTTCGAGGTGATGGTGAACCGACAGACCGACCTGTTCGTCGGCGGGCTGGCGACGTTCGGCGCGTGGCTCGTCTTCCGCGGGAAGGACTGGACCGGCGGGGTACTCATCGGCCTGGCCGTCGCCCTGAAGTGTACCCCGCTGCTGTTCGCCCCGTTCCTGTTCGTCACCGGCCGGTGGCGGGCGGGGGTCGCGGTCCTCATTGCCACAGCCGTTGCCACGCTGCTGCCAGACCTGTTCGTCCGCCCGCCGTCCAACCGCCTGTGGGTGGTCGAGTGGGCCGAGCGCTACGTCCTCCCACTCGGCAAACCGACCGACACGCCGCGACACCAGTACGCCGCCGAGTGGTCGAACCACTCGCTCGCCGGCTGGGCCGTGCGCGTCAGCTCCTATGACCTGATCGAGTGCGTGCCGCACATCCGCACGCAGGTGAAGCCGGACCACCCGCCGACGACCGCCGCGAAGGTGACGGCCGGCGTGGCGGGGCTGTGTTTCCTCGGTCTTGCCGTGTGGCGGTTCTGGGGGCGGTTCGACGCGGCCGGCGTCGGGGCCACGTTCTGCCTCATGCTGCTGTTGTCGCCGATGTCGAGTAAGCCGCACTTCTGCATACTCGCCCTGCCCGCGTGGGCGGTCGCGCGGGCCGGGATAGAACGGAGGAGGTGGGACCTGATCGGTCTGGCGGCGGTAGCTGGCGTGTGCGCGCTGCTGTCGGCGAAAGACCTGAGCGGGGGCGTGGTCGGCACGGCCGCCATGTGGTGGGGGGTCAACCCGCTCGGCGCGCTCGCCCTCCTCGCCGGCTGCCTGCTCATCCCGCGCACTCCCACGCCATTTGTCGAAGGAGCCGCCCATGTCGCCCCCGCTCAGCCCGAGTGAACTGCCGTCGCTCGTGGCCGGCGTGCTCGCGTCCACGCCGATTGTGGACATGCACACGCACCTCTACCCGCCGTCGTTCGGCACACCGGTGCCGCACCGCGGGAACGCAATCGATCCGGCCGGGCTGATGTTGTGGGGCGTGGATGAACTCGTCACGTACCACTACCTGATCGCTGAAGTGTTCCGGGCCGTGCCGGCCACCAAGATGCCCTACGAGCAGTTCTGGGCGATGAGCAAAACTGAACAGGCCGACCACATCTGGAAGCACCTGTTCGTCGAGAGGACGCCGCTTTCCGAAGCGTGCCGCGGGGTCGTCACCACGCTTTCGAAGCTCGGATTGGACCCCGGCGTGAAGTCGCTCGACTCGCTCCGCCCGTGGTTCCGCGACCAGGAGCCGAACGAGTACATCGACAAGGTGTTGGCGCTGGCGAACGTGTCGAGCATCACCATGACGAACGCCGTGTTCGACGACAACGAGCGGGCGCGGTGGCTGGCCGGCATCGCCCCCGACCCCCGCTTCACCGGCGTGCTGCGGTTCGACCAACTGCTCCTCGACTGGCCGCACAGCGGGAGGAAGCTGGCCGACTGGGGGTACGCCGTCACGCCCGAGTTTAACGAGAAGACCGTGTCCGAGGTGCGGCGGTTCCTGAACGACTGGTGCGACCGGGTGAAGGCGATCTACTGCGCCGTCAGCCTGCCGCCCGACTTCACGTTCCCCGACTTCGACGCCTGCGACACCCTGCTGGCCAAGTGCGTACTGCCCGTGTGCGAGGAGCGAGACATCCCGTTCGCCATGATGATCGGCAGCAGGCGGGCGGTGAACCCGTCGCTCCGTGACGCGGCCGACATGGGCGGGCAGGCCGACGTTCAGAGCGTCTGCCGCCTGTGCCGCGAGTTCCCACGCAACCGCTTCTTCGTCACCATGCTGGCCCGCGAGAACCAGCACGAGTTGGCCGTCGCGGCGCGGAAGTTCGGCAACCTGATGGTGTTCGGCTGCTGGTGGTTCCTGAACAACCCCAGCCTGATTGAAGAGATGACCCGCCTGCGGATCGAATTGCTCGGCACCACCGTCATCCCGCAGCACAGCGACGCCCGCGTGCTGGACCAACTCATTTACAAGTGGGACCACAGCCGGCGGGTGATCGGCACCGTGCTGGCCGAGAAGTACGCCGACCTGATCGCCGCCGGCTGGCCGCTCACCCGAGCCGAAGTGGAACGGGATGCGAAGCAGTTCCTGAGCGAGAACTTCACGAACTTCCTACGGGGGTGAACGCTCCCTTGATCGGATTCGTCCGCACGGAGAGTCGTCGTGTCGCACCTGCTGACCATCGGACTGGAACGACCCGAGGTGAAGGAACTGCGGAGCCGGGTCGAACTCCCCGTGATCGCTCATGAGATGTTGCCAAAGCTTCAGATCCGGAGCGGCGAGTTGTTCGCCCTCCAACCGGATCGCGAGCTGTTCGTGTCGGTGGCGAAGGTGCTGTTTCACGGCATCTTCGAACACGATCTGCCGACGCTCGCGGCACTTGCACTCTGGGACGGCCCGTGCCTGCCGGGTGCCCACGGGATGCTCG
>JANNQE010000789.1:0-8734 GCA_031441625.1 Planctomycetia bacterium | reverse complement strand
GGGGGGGGGGGGCGCGGCGCCCGGCGATGTGGGGGCCGCCGCCGGGGCGCCACCCGCCTGCCACCGAGTGCCGCCCGGCAGGCGGCACCTACTTCAGTCGGTTCCGTAACGCCCCCGCATCATCCCGTTTGTCCGCGGCCGTTTCCGGCTGTATCATCACTTCAGCCGTATCGCGGACCGGAGCTGCCATGCCGATCGTCCTCCGCCCGTTGGCCGAACGCTCGTCGCTTCCCACACGCCTGACCGACCTGGGCTACGCCCGCAAGACCGCCCGCGTGCTGACCGGTGCCTTCACCCTCTTGGCGGTATTGGTCGGCGGGGCGGTCGTCGGTTGCGTGCTCGATTCCGCCGTCGGGCTGAATGCAGTTCTGCGGGCAGTGGTGCTGGTCGCCACGCTTGCCGCAGCGGGTGTGATCGCCCTTCGGTTCGTGTGGAAGCCGCTCCTCGAACCCGTTCGTCCGCTCGCCGTCGCCCACCTGCTCGAATCACGTTACCCGAAGCTGAACGACAGCCTCGCCAGTGCCGTGGACTTCCTCACGTCGTCCGACACCGGCCGCACGTCGGCGCGGTTCCAGCGGATTGCAATCGTGCGCGCCCAACGTGCGCTGGAGAAGTGCGACACCTCGCGGCTGGTGCCGACCGGCACGGCGTGGCAGCGATTCTGGCTGGCCGCGGTGCTGGTGATCGTGGCCGGCACGCTCGGCATCTGGAAGCCGGCGCACGCCGGCCACTCGCTGGTGCGTCTGGCCGACCCGTTCGGCCGGCACCCGTGGCCGACGAAGACGCTCATCGAAGTCACCAGCCCGAATCAGGCGAACACGCGGGCGGCACTCGGCGACCCGTTCGACATCGCCTTCACCCTGAAGGGCGTGATCCCGGACGGCGCGAGCGTGGTGGTGCGGCTGGACAACGGCAACCGCTACGAGGAGTTCGTTCTGATCGAACCGGGTGAGCCGACGCGGAAGGCGGTCAGCCAGCGGGTCACGCTCGACGCCCACCGCGTGCCCACCAGCTTCCAATTCCAGGTGCGGGCGAACGACGCCGAATCGGACTGGCACTCGGTCACGCTCGCCCCGCCGCCGCGGCTGGTGCCGCTCGACGGCCGACCGTCGCCGCAGATGCACGCCACCTTCCCGGCGTACACCGACGAATCGCCCGTGCAACTGCCCGACGGTGCCGGCGCGCTCGAGACCGTTCACGGCACGCGGGTGCGGCTGACCGCCGCCACCGACCGCCCGGTCGTGTCGGCCGTGCTCATCCCGCAGGGTGACCGCAAGGATATGCGTGAGGCCGCGTCCGTCGCTCCGCTTGCCGCCATCAACCCGTTCGCCGCCGCTGCGGTTCAACAACTGGCCGACCTGTCGCACAGTGACATCCCGGTGTCAGTGACTGACGGCACCCGCCTGTCGGCCGACTTCATCCCTCGGGTGTCCGGCCCGTACCTGCTCCGGTTCACCGACGACACCGGGCTGAGCGGCAGCCGGTTGCTCGATTTCCGCATTCAGCCCGACCCGGCCCCGGTGGTGCGGCTGTACCGCCCGACCGTCGGCAAAGACCCGCTCATCCTGCTGCCCACCGCCAGCACTACCATCCAGGCTGCCGCCACCGACCGCCGGTTCGCCCTGAAGGGCATGGCCGTCGAGTATCGTGTGGGTGGGCCGGAATCCCCCGTGCGGTCGGTCCCGCTGGTGGACCTCGACGGCCTGGGTCGGCCGCTCTCACTCGTCACGGGCCACGCCGCCGCCTTGTCGCACGCCAAGCAGATGACTGCGGAGGCGACCGTCACGCTGCCGGTCAGTGCGTTCATCAAACCGGACGGCACCCGCCCGACGGACGGCGACCGCATCACCATTAGGGCTACCGCCACTGACTACGACGACGTGACCGTGCTGAAGGCCCCAGGTCGGAGCGAAGAGGACGTGACGATCCTCGTCGTCAGCCGGCCGGCGCTCGACACCATCCTCCAGCAGGAGTTGGCGAAACTGCGGCCGAAGCTTCTTCAACTGCGGGAGCAGCAGCGGAACGTGCGAGAGCGGACTGAAGGCGTGCAGAAGGCCGCGGTCGACGGCAAACTGACCCCTGAAGAGGTGAACAAGCTGACCCCCACCGAGCGCGACCAGCGGGGCGTGCGGCTGGACGTGACCGACCCGGCCGGCGGGGTTCAACAGAGCGCCGACTTGTTACGGCAGACGATCCGCGCGAACGACGTTCCGAGGTCCACCACCACCGAGCGGGTGGAGACGCTCGCCGCCGACCTCGCCCGGCTCGCGCAGCGGGATCTCGACCCGGTCGAACCGCTCATCGCGTCGGCGAAGCAGGAGGCCGACAAGCCGAACCCGGACGGCAAGAAGGTGGCCGACGACTTGCGGAAGGCGGTCGGCCGGCAAAAGGCGGCGGAGACCAACCTCGACGCCATGCTGAAACTCCTGGAGCAGTGGGGCGGGGCGGGCGAGGTCAAGGCTGAGGCACGGGCGATGAAAGAACTGCTCGGCAAGGCCGGCGAGAAGGGCAAAGATGCCTCCGAGAAGGTGGAGCCGGGTAAACCGGCGAACCAGCTCACGCCGAAGGAGAAGGCCGACCTCGACAAGGTGGCGGAGCAGTTCGACCAACTGTCGGCCCGCGCCGACGCGACGATTCAGAAGGCCCAGCGGTTGGCCGACGACAAGCAGGCGAAGGCGACCGACCTGGACGCGCAGGCGGCGGCGAAAGCGGCCGAAGCGAACGCGGCGAAGGCCGACGCCGCCAAGCAACCGCCCGGCTCGCCCGAGGCGAAGGCCGCGCGAGCGAAGGCGGACAAGCTGGCGGGTGAAGCCGCCGACCACACGGCGGAAGCGGCGAAGGCGAAGGCCGAGGCCGAGGCGCTGCGGAACGCGGTGAAGGACGCCGGCAACCAGGGACTGAAGGAAGACCTGCAAACCGCCGGCGACAAGCTGCGGCAGAACAACCCGGCCGCGTCGTCGGCGGCGCAACAGGCCGCCGGCCAACGGCTCGACGCCATCGCCGACGCCCTCGCCGAGAAGCAGCCCGACCAGTCCGAGGAGTTGAAGAAGAAGAGCCAGACGGCCGACGACGCCTTCAAACTGGAACAGGAGCAGGACGAACTCCGCAAGAAGGTGCAACAGGCCGAGAAGGTCGAAGACCCGGTCAAGCGCGAGGAGGAGTTGAAGAACCTCGCCCGCCAGCAGGAGCAGTTGCAACAGAAGGCCGAAGACCTGCTCGAACGGCTCACCCGCGACCGCCAGGACGCCGCCGCCGACAAGCTGCGAGAATCCATCGAGGCGATGCAAGCGGCGAAAGACCAGTTGGAACAAGGCAAAGCGCCGAAAGAGCAGGAAGAGCAGGCGCTCGACCGGCTCAAGGACACCGTGGACAAGTTGGACAAGCAGCAGGAGAAGGAGGAGCAGAAGCTCGGCCGGGAGAAGCAGCGGGAAGTGGCCGAGCAACTGAAGGCGCTCCGCGACCGGCTGCAAGCGGCGGACGACGAGGCCGCACGCATTCAGGCCGAGGTGCTGAAAAAGAAGGAGTGGAGCCGGCCGTTGGAGAAGAGCCTCCGCGACCTGAGCGAGACCGCCACCGCCGTGAGCGACGAATTGAAGCAGTTCACCACGAAGGAACTGGAACCACTGCCCGTGTACAAGCGGCTCGCCGAACAAGCCGCCACGCTGACCGACGCCGCCGCCAAGCGGTTCGACGAGCGGCTCGGGCTGGTGAAGGACGCCGAGGGCGACCCGTTCGACCCGGTGGTCGAGGCGGTGGCCGACGACCGCACCCGTCGCCCGCTCAAAACGGCCATCCGCCGGCTGACTCACATCGTCGATTCCTTAGGGGACGACCCGAAGAAGGGCGATCAGCCCAAGCCGATGGACCCGACGGGGCCGATGGACCCGATGGACCCGATGGCCGGCGGGCAGAACGGCGACCGGCCGAAGGGCATTCCCCCGCTCGCCCAACTGAAGGCCCTCCGCGGCATCCAGGCCGAGTTGAACACCCGCACCCGCGAGTTCGACGCCGCCCACACGGACAAGACCAAACTGACCGACGCCGACCGCGAGGAGTTGGAAGAACTCGAGCGGTCGCAGCGGGAAGTGGCCGAACTGTTCGAGCAGGTGAAGAAAGAGTTCGAGAAGCTGAAACCGCAACCGGAGCCGATGCTGCCATGAAACGCCTGCTGCTCCTCCTCGGGTTGTTCGCCCCGGCCACAGCGTCGGCCGTCGGCATCGTGCCGCCGATCATCCGCGTCGAACAGTCCGACACGCCCGCCGGCGACGACGACCCGCTCAAGACCATCGAGCGGATCACGAAGAACGCCCGCGCGGTCGGCGACCGCCTTCAGAACGACGACTCCGGCACCGACACCCAGAAGGTGCAGGACCAATTACTGAAAGACATCGACTCGCTGCTGAAGCCGCCCCCGCCGATGGGCGGTGGCGGTGGCGGCGGTGGTGGTGGTGGTGGCAGCCCGCCCCCGCCGATGAGCGGTGGAGGCGGCGGCGGGGGGGGGAGTGACATGAACCCGATGGGCGGCGGCGGCGGCGGTTCCTCGAAGCGGCAGCGGGGCGACCGCCCGGAAGGGCAGGGCGGAGGTCAGAAGCCCGAGCCGATGGGGGCCGGCGGCACGAGCAAGCCGAACCCGACCGGCGGAGGGATGCCTGATCCGAAGATGCCGCCAATGGACGGTGGTGGTGGGAAAGACGGCCAGGGCGGTGCGGGTGACGGTGGGTCGAGGAACAAGCCCGACCTGCCGCTCGACGACCCGTTCACCCGTCGCGTGTGGGGCCACCTGCCGGAGAAGGTGCGCCAGCAGGCGATGCAGTCGTACCGCGAGCAGTTCATGCCCCGGTACTCCGAGATGTTGAAGCAGTACTACTCGACGCTGAACGAGAAGCAGACTCCGTCCAAGTGAATCCTGTAGCCGGCCTGTGAAAGGCCGGTCTGGTCTCGGCCTCACACAGGTCGGCTACAGTTCTGAGGTCGTCATGGCATTCCTTTCGCGGCGTGCGTTCCTGCGGTCGGCGGCGGTGGCCGGCGCGGGGGCCGGTGTCGCCCTCCTGACGCACGCCGCCGACCCCGGCCCGAAGTCATCCGACGACCTCGTCACGCCCGACACACAGGCGGCCATCGACCACGGGCTGGCGTACCTGGCCACGCGGCTGCAGGGGCCGGACGGGTCGTTCAGCGACGCGCGGAACAACAACAGCGGCAACACCGGCATCACGTCGCTCGCCGCCCTCGCCCTCATGTGCGGCGGGCACCACCCCGGCCGCGGGCGGTACGGCAAGGCGGTGGCGAAGGCGGCCGAGTACGTGGTCGGCCGCGGGCGGGCGAACAAGACCACCGGCTATTTGGCCAACTCGGACACGCTGGACGGGCACACGGCCATGTACCAGCACGGGTTCGCGGCGCTCTTCCTGTCCGAAGTCCACGGCACCTTCCCCGACGCCGACCGCCGCACCCGCACCCGCGACACGCTCGAGAAGGCCGTCGCCCTGACGGTGAAGGCCCAGAACCAGGCCGGCGGGTGGCGGTACACCCCCGCTCCGGGCCAGGACGACGTGTCGGTCACGGTGGCGCAGCTGATGGCCCTGCGGGCGGCCAAGAACGCCGGCGTTTACGTGGACAAGGCGGTGGTGGACAAGGCGGTGGACTACATCAAGAACTGCCGGGCACCCGACGGCGGGTACGTGTACATCAAAGGGCAGCAGTCCGGCTCGCTCTTCCCGCGGTCGGCGGCGGCGGTGGTCGGCCTGTACAGCGCGGGCATCTACGACGGCGAGTACATCGACAAGGGGCTGAATTACATCCGCCAGTTCCGCCCGTCGGGCAACCGCCTCGGCCCGGCCGACATCCGCGGCGAACACTACTACTACGGCCACTACTACGCCGCCCTCGCCATGTGGACGGCCGGCGGCAACTACTGGAACGACTGGTTCCCGGCCATCCGCGCCGAACTGCTGCTGAAGCGGGAGCCGGCGTCGAGCGTGTGGGACGACCGCATCTTCGGCACCGCCTACTGCACCGCCATGGCCTGCATCATCTTGCAGCTCCCGAACAACTACCTGCCCATCATGCAGAAGTGAGAGCCTGTGAACCAATCAGTGGATCGGTCCCTCCATTGGGTGTCGCGGAACACCGCTGGAGGGTCTGCCCTGGTCGAATCACTCCCCCCGCCCCGCCTGCGCTCTCCGAACCGCTCGGCCGTTCTCGATGCCACCCCCCTCGACGGACTGCTCGACTCCGACCACCAGGCTCGCGTCGTCTGGGACTTCTGCCGCGGACTCGACCTGTCGCCCCTGCTCGCCCCCATCCGGTCCCGCCAAGGCCATCCGGGTCGCCCCGCCCTCGACCCCCGACTGGCCATCGCCCTGTGGCTGTACGCCACCCTCGAAGGCGTCGGCTCCGCCCGCCAATTGGCCACCCTGTGTACCGAGCACCAGGCCTTCCGCTGGCTGTGCGGCGGCGTCACGGTGAACCACCACACCCTGGCCGACGTCCGCGTCGAACACCTCGACTTCCTCGACCGCCTGCTCCCCCACTCGGTCGCCGTCCTCCGCGAGCAGGGGTTGGTCGATCTCCACCGCGTGGCCCAGGACGGCACCCGCGTCCGCGCCTCGGCCGGGGCCGCCTCGTTCCGTCGCAAACCCACGTTGGAGGAGTGCTTGACCGAAGCCGAGGACCAGGTCGCTCGGCTGAAGGCGGAGATGGATGACGACCCGTCGGCCGGTTCCCGCCAGCAGGCCGCCGCCCGCGAACGGGCCGCCCGCGAGCGGGTCGAGCGGGTGGACGCGGCGTTGAAACGCTTGCCGGAGTTGGAAGCGAAGAAGAAGGCGGGCGAACGCGAGAAGGCGCGGTGTTCGACGACGGACGCCCAGGCGACGGTGATGAAGATGGCCGACGGCGGGTTCCGGCCGGCGTACAACGTGCAGTTCGCCGCCGACACGAAAAGTCAGGTGATCGTGGGCGTGGACGTGCTCACGACCGGCAGCGACCAGGGGCAGATGGGGCCGATGGTCGAGCAGATCCGCGAGCGGCACGGGCGAATTCCGGCCGAGTATCTGGCGGACGGCGGGTTCTCCGCGCACGCCGACATCGCGGCGGTATCGGCGGACGGGGTGACGGTGTACACGCCGGTGCCCGCGGCGAAGGACGCGAGTCGGGATCGCCACCAGCGGTTGCCGACGGACGGCCCGGTGATCGGGGGGTGGCGGGAGCGGATGGGGACGGACGAGGCGAAGGGGATTTACAAGGATCGGGCGGCGACGGTGGAGTGTGTGAACGCGCAGGCGCGGAACCGGGGGTTGGTGCGGTTGCTCGTTCGCGGGGTGGCGAAGGTGAAGGCGGTGGCGTTGTGGTTGGCGGTGGCACACAACGTGGCGTGCGGGGTGCGACTGCGCGCCCCGCGGGTGGCGGTGACGGGGTGACGGGCGATTCGGGAATCGACGGCCTCCGCGGTCCTCGGCGTCGGCCCGACCGAGACGCCAACGGGCCGACGAGAGCGAGGAACACGCCTACCGAAACCGATTGATTCACAGGCTCTGAGGTGCTGAGGTCGGTGCCGCCTGCCTGCCGGGCGGGACTGCTTCCCGTGCCGCCCGGCAGGCGGCCCCTACCGCTATTTCGCCGCCGTGAAATCGACCACCACGCTCTTCCCACCGGCCACCACCACGCCCCGCGTGTCGCTCACCACCTCGCCGTTCCGCGTCCACTTCGCCACCAGTTCGTAGCGGTACTCCTGTCCGTCGCCCAGTTCGGGCGTCTTGAACGTCCGCGCCGCCCCGCCCGTGCGGGTCTTCGACTGGTTCACCCACAACTCGGCGTCGGCATGCGGTAGCCGCACGTCCACTCGGCAACAGTTGGCCGACGACGGTGCAGGGGACGGATGCACGCTCACGCTCGGCGTGGCCAGCCGTGGCGATGCCGAGCGGTAGCCGAGTGCGTGCAACCCGTATTCGATCCGCGGCGGGTCCATGAACACACTCCTTGCGTCTGCCCCGCCGAGAGCCGGGATCGGAGTGTAGCTGGCGACGACCGGACCGTACCGAGAAGAGAGCCACCCGCCGACGGCGGTGGTCGGAGCGCCTGTCCAGCCCCAGTTCCAGACCCCTATGCGGGAGTCGGTGAGCGTGGTCGTCGGGCCGTTCGGCAGGCCGTAGTAGCTCCACCCGGTTTCGACACCAGTACATTTCCTCGCAGGCCCCGGCCCGACGAACCCCGGTGCAGACACGAGCGGCGCGCCGCGAGGTCCGATCGTCTGCGACATTATCGGACGCAGTCCGACTGGTAGAACCAACACCAAAACAGCAAGGCACAGAATCGGACGACGGGTTTCGGACACTGGGAACTCCACGGAGGCGGTGGTTCTTGATGAATCGGTCCGCGCAGCTACTGGCTCCGATCTGTGGTGAACCTGGCGACGAGTTCAACAACGAACGCACCGTCGCAATACATCCAGCCCGCAAGGGAAGAGTCCTTCAACATTATCAGACGCGACGGGTAATGTTGAAAAAAACTTGACGAAGGTGTCGGGCGATAACATTATCGGACGCATTTGCGAACTACACCACTCGTCGGACCTGACGGAAGAGTTTTGACAGTGCTACGAGTTACGCACTTGACCCGTCGGGCAACAGGTAGATCGGGTTAGTGAGGTACTTGCGGACCGCCTCCCGGACGATGCCCCACTTCGCCGCGAACCAACTGACGCCGGTGGTGAATCGGTGGTACTCCAGCCGCACGA
>JANNQE010000788.1:0-9071 GCA_031441625.1 Planctomycetia bacterium | reverse complement strand
CGCCGTTCGCCCAACTACAAACTCAATATGCACCCCATCATCCTGCCCGATCTCGGTTCCTCGCCCATCACGTTCGGGCTGTGGCACGTCAGCGTCGGCGAGCGGGTGCTGGAAGGCGAGCGGGTGGCGGAGGTCTGCATTCGCGGGGCGGTGGTCGATCTGTCCGCCCCGGTGAGCGGCACACTCGCCGAGCAGTTCGCCCGTCCGGCGGATACACTGCACCCAGGCCAAATTCTGGGCACCGTCGCCGAGTGATCCACCCATGCCCGTTCAGACGCCCCCGCCGCGCCGCAGTTCGTTCGTGTCCCTCGACGGCATCGACGGCACCGGCAAATCGACGCAGCTCGGGTTGCTCGCCGAACGCCTGCGGGCGCTCGGTCTCACCGTCACCACCTGCACCGACCCCGGCGGCACCGACATCGGGGCGAGACTGCGGGAGATCCTGCTCTACGGCCGGCAGACGCAGATGAGCATGCGGGCCGAGTCGCTCATGTTCATGGCCAGTCGGGCCGAGCTGGTGGAGCGCGTCATCCGCCCGGCGTTGTCGCGTGGCGAAGCGGTCCTCTCGGATCGCTTCCTGCTGGCGAACGTGGTGTACCAGGGGCACGCCGGAGGACTCGACCCGTCCGACCTGTGGGCCGTCGGCCGGTTCAGCACCGGCGGACTGGAACCCGACCTCACGCTCGTGCTGGATTTGCCCGTGGAGGTGGCCCGCTCGCGGCGGAAGCCGGCCGCCACGGATCGAGTCGAGAGCCGCGGCGACTGGTACTTCCAGCGGGTGCGGGACGGCTTCCTGTACGAAGTGCAGAACTGGCCGGACAACATGAAGGTGATCGACGCGGGCGGGACGGCCGAGCAGGTTCATGAGGCGGTGTTCGCCCAGGTGCGGGAACACCTCGCCGCCCGCGGGGTGCTCTGATGTCGTGGGATGACGTTCGCGGGCACGACGCCGCCCGGCAGCAACTCCTCGCCGCATACCACCGCGGGCGGCTCGGTCACGCCTACCTGTTCGTCGGCCCGGCCGGGGTGGGCAAGCGGCGGTTCAGCACCGAGTTCGCCAAGGCGGTGTTGTGTGAAAACCCGCCGGCCGAGTTCACCCCGTGCGACCACTGCCCGGCGTGCGCACAAGTGGCCGCCGAGACGCACCCCGACTTCGCCGTGTTCACCCGGTCGGACGACAAGCTGGAGTTCACCGTCGATGTGGCGCAAAACGTGGTGGGCAATCTGGCGATGCGGCCGGTGCGGGGGAAAGGGCGGGTGAGCGTGCTGGACGAAGCCGACCTACTGAACGAAGAGGCCGCCAACTGCCTGCTCAAGTCGCTCGAAGAGCCGCCGCAGGGGTCGGTGCTGGTGCTGCTCGCCATGGGTACGGACACCCAACTGCCGACCATCCTGTCGCGGTGTCAGGTGGTGCGGTTCAACCCGCTGGCGTCGGCCGACCTGAAGCTGGTGCTCCTCGACCAGGGCGTGACCGACCCGACGGATTTAGAACGGCTGGTGCGGCTGAGCGGCGGGTGCGTCGGGCGGGCGCTGGCACTCGCCGACCCGGCCGTCGCCGAGTTCCGCCGGGCCGTGCTGAACGCCTTCACCGTCGCCAAGCCGGACGCCTTCGCCCTCGCCCGGCAGGTGAACGAGTTCGTGGCGGCCGCCGGGAAGGAGAGCGGGCCGAAGCGGGAGCGGGCGTCGGCGGTGGTGGGGATGCTGCTGGACGTGCTGCGGGCGGCGCTGCGGGTGTCGTTCGGCGGGGCGACGCCGGACGGCGAACGGACCGAGCAGGCGGCCGTCAAGCACTGGGCGGCGGTCGGTGCCGAGCGGATCACCGAGGCGATGGAAGCGTGTGCCGAAGCGGATCGGCTCATCGACCGCCGGGTGCAGTTGGAAATCCTGATCGAGCAACTGGCCGACCGCCTGTGCCGGCGGTGAACGGGTTAGCCCGACGCGCGAGCGAGGGGCGAACCAGGCATCACTGAACTGGTTCGCCCCTCGCTCGCGCGTCGGGCTAACGGGCGGCGTGGTGGTCGGACATGCCAGCATTCTGCCCGCACTTCTGCCGCTTGTCGAGTGGTCCCCGCTTCCCACCGGGCGGGGGCATTTGGTATCCTGTCGGCATCCCTTTCCGCCCGCGTGCCGTACCCGTCATGTCTTCACCCGCCGACGCCAACGACCTGGCCCAACTGACTGCCCGCTGCGGACTGCTGGACGAAGGCACTGTCCGCGAACTGCTGTACGAGTTCGACAACCCGAAAGGGCCGGCCGCCGACTTCGCCAAGCTGATGGAGCGGAAGCGGCTGCTCACCCCCTTCCAGACGGGCAAGCTGCTGAAGGGCGAGACCGACGGCTACCTGCTCGGCGGGTACCGCCTGCTGTACAAGATCGCGTCCGGCAGTTTCGGCCGCGTGTACCGCGGGGACGACCCGCGGAGCGGGCGGGTGGTGGCCATCAAGGTGCTCCGCCGCCGCCACCTCGACACGCCCAAGCGGATCGAGTCGTTCGAGCGGGAGGGGCGGCTGGGCATGTCCCTCGACCACCCGAACATCGTCCGCATCCTGAACGTGGGCAAGGACACGGCCACCGGCGCGCACTTCATCGTCATGGACTTCGTCGAGGGGGGCAACCTCCGCGACATCCTGAACATCCGAAAGACGGTCGGCGTGGACGAGGCCCTGCGGATCATGGAGGAGGCGGTGAGTGGGTTGGCCTACTCGTACTCCCGCGGGCTGACCCACCGCGACATCAAGCCGTCCAACATCCTCCTCGGCACCGACAAGATCGCCAAGCTGGTGGACTTCGGGCTGGCCGAGATGACGGATGTGCCGGAGGTCATGGTGGTCGGGCGGAAGTCGGAGAAGGACGAGCGGGCCGAGCGGACGGTGGATTACGCCGGCCTGGAGAAGGCCACCGGCGTGCCCAGCGGGGACGTGCGGAGCGACATCTACTTCCTCGGCCACGTGCTGTACGAGATGATCGCCGGCGCGCCGCTGTTGCCGCCCACCAAGAACGCCCACACCCGCATGAGCCGCCGGCGGTTCGAGGAAGTCGAGCCGGCCCTCGAGCGGGAGGCCCGTTCCCGCGGCCTGCCCCCCGCGCTCGTGCGGCTGATCGCCAAGGCCGTCGCCCTCGAACCGGGCCAGCGGTTCCAGACGCCGACCGCGTTCGGCGACGCCATCAAGAAGTGCCGCTTGGAGGTGCTCGGGGCCGAGACGGGCAAGGTGAACAGCCGGCGGGCGGAAGGGCCGCTCTCCATCTTCGTGGCCGAGCCGAACCCGAAACTGCAAGCCGTCTTCCGCGAGAAACTGCGGGAGTACGGGTTCAGCCGCGTCATCATCTCCATCGACCCGGACCAGGTGGTCAAGCGGTACGTGCAGCAGCCGTTCCACGCCTGCCTGATCGACGCCGGCGCGCTCGGTCGTGAGGGCCTGGACGCCTTCAAGCGGGTGGTGCGGGAGGCCGACGCCCAGCAGCGGGACCTGGCCGCCGTGGTGCTGCTGAACGACGACCAGCGGGCGTGGGTGGACGACGCCATGAGCGCCGGCGGCGGGGAGGTGATCGTCCGCCCGGTGACGATGAGCACTCTGCACGAGGTGATGGCGGAACACCTGCCGGAGTTGAAGAAGGCCGCCGCCCACACGAGCGACGACACCGAGTCCTGACCTGCCGGGGCGAATGGTTCTTTCCAGCGCCCCCCACCCATCCGTGGAACCATTTCCAATTCGTGGAACCACCCTTGCCCGCCAAGCACTTACGGCGAATGCGACGGTTCGGCGGACTGGCTGAAACCATTCCGGATATTGACGCCCACGGGAATTTTTCCGGGAATGTGGTTGCGTTCGACGGAATCGCTCGTTTCGACTCCTATCACACAAATCACGGCAGGGGACACGCAACAATCGCCCCTCCATCAGTCATTTTGCCGTCTGAGCCTGGAACGCCTGGAGGCACGTGACGTGCCCGCCACGCTCGTCGTGGACAGTCTCCTCGATACCGCACTCGCGGACATCCCAGCACAACCCGTCGGCGTACCGGGTGGATCTGTCATCATCCGGGCGACGGCCACCAGCAGTTTTGTCGAGGATGCCGACGTCGTTCCGCTTCCGCTTCCACTCCCCGTACCGTCGCTGGAATATCTGACACTTCGTGCGGCGATCGAGTTGTCCGAGCGGTTCGATTTCATGGGGCCAGATACCATCACGTTCAGCAATGGAATCCTCGTGCAGGGGCAACAGGTCAAGATCGATCTGACGTCGCAACTGCTCAAATTCAACGAGTCAGAATCTCTCACCGTCATAGGGCCAGGGGCGGATAAACTCGCCATCAACGGGAGCACGCCTGGCGGCGCTCAGTGCCGAATCCTGATGTATGGGGGCAGTTCGGGGATGGAGATGAGCGGACTGACATTTCTGAACGGCCGTAGCCCAACAACCGGGGGTGCCATCCAAATCGGGGCCCGGTCGGTCGTCGTTCCACTCAATAACGGCAATCCAATTCGATCCTTCACGGCTGGGCTCAAGCTCACTGACTGCGTGTTCTCAGGCAATCACGCCCTGAACGGTGCGGGCGGCGCGATCTACAACGCCGATACCCCGTTGTTCATCAAGAATACGAAGTTCATCAAGAACGAGGCCACCGAGACGGGAGGTGCCATCGCCACCGGGGGCAGTGCCGGCCTGTTGGTCGAGGGGACGGCCAACGCCCCGGCGGTCTTCGAGGAGAACAAGGGGTCGAAGGGAGGGGCGATTGCCGCCATGGGGAACGACATCCCGATCGTGCTCAAGTATGTCAACTTCACGAAAAACACCGCGAGCGTTGAGGGTGGCGCTCTCTACCTCTCCGGCGGTGGGAATAATTGCTCCCTCAGCGTCTCCTGGGCCAAGTTCACGGAGAATGAAGCGTTCGGCCTGGGCGGAAAGGGGCTGGGGGGTGCAGTGCAACTCTCGACCTGGGACGCATCGAGCTTCGGAGACTGTGAATTCAAAGACAACAAGGCCTCTCACGAAGGCGGCGCGGTGTTCGTCAAGAACAAGTCGCTGGCGTTCTCCTCCTGCACCTTTCTCGGCAACACCGCCACGATCGGGAACGTGGTGTCGTATGTCGGCAACTTCAACGCTCAGATCGGTGGGTTGAACTGGCTCCGCATCAGTGACGTGAACTGTACCGGGTTCGAATTGACTCAGGGCGTCGGGTGATCCCGCCATCGCCCACGAACGGAGGGTGAGTGGACGTTTCCGTCGCTCGCCGATTTTATGTTGCCGACCGCCTGCCTCGTGTTGCTGGTGACGACCGAAACGTCCGTCACCTTTGCCCCGCGGTCGGCCGACGTGCCGCCAGTGGCAGTCGTCGCGGTCCTCCGCGGGATCGAGGCCGGCCGGTACTCGGCCAGCGAGTGTCGAGACCTCTTTGCCGTGCCGAGCATCCGCCCGTATCTGGCCCTCGCCGTCATCGGTGAAAGCCCGTCACGATCAAAACCACTCGCGCGCGCGCACGCCGATTATTACGCTTCGCGGTATGAGGGCCAGTTACGCAAGTGGGGGGAAGCGGGCCGCTTCGATCTGATCGCCGAAGCGGTCGTCGTGATCGGCCGCGGGAATCCTGCCATTGCGGAAGTCGGGTGCGCCGAACTGAGGGACGCCGTTGCCCACCTGCTTGAGGACCGATTGCCGGCGGCGGTCAAGACAGCGGCGAAGAACGTGAAGGGCGTGGACGCGGACGGTGCGGCGACACTGGCGACCGATGCCGGAAAGGGATTGCTGGCGGAATTCCAGAAGGACTTCGCCCGCCCGTCCTTCCCCACCATCCGGGCGGGCCACACCCTGCGATTCGACGACAAGCGCAACCCACTGCCGGGGAACAGTCGCACGGCTTGTTTGGCCGACGTGATCGAGATTGACACGGGGAACGACCACAACACCAACTTCTACTGCACCCGGTCGGACTTCGCGGTGGTGGCGAACTGGAAATTCGGGCAGCGGTTCAGCCACACGTTCATCGTCGCCAACGGCCGCGCCGGACTCTCGAACGGCGGGTTAGCCGACCAGGGGGATTTGCAGTACTCGGTGGTGATCGCGGACGGGGACGTGGACCTACCGGACAACCGATACCACACGCACTCGCTCGTCGTTTCCCGCGGCGACATCATGTCACACCGGACGCTGCACGGGGAACGATGTCTCTTCATCGCGGGGGGGGGAATCAAAGGGAGTGCGCCGGGCAAGTTGACCAACACCCTGCTCGTCGCCACGAAGGAGATTGACTTGGGCGAAGAGAAGAAGGAGGCCGGTGTGCGGATCACGGGGCCGACTCACACCGCACTCGGTGTTCGCTGGTTCGAGACGAAAGACGGGGGGGTCGAGGTGGCCGTTACCGACGGCCGAGTCGTTGTGAAAGCAGTCGCCGAGCGGTCGGCCTTCGTCGGACACCTCGTGAAGGGTGACAAGTTCCTCCGAGTCAACGGCAAGGACGTTGCCACAGCCGACGAATGCCGGCGTGCCCTCCGTCAGGCCCTGATTCTCGGGTTCGCCTTCGTCGACGTGCGCGGGGCGACTGGTGAGCAGAGCAGGTTCGTGCCCTTGGATGATGCCCACCTTGATCTGAAATGACCCCGGCACTACGGTCGTACTCGTCTCCGTCTTACGTGGCCCAATCTACGAATTCGCACTCTTCACCACCCGTGCCGCTACTTTTTCGCGTTGCAGGCGGCTGGGCAGTTCCTCCGCTTTGCCGCGGCTCACCTTGTCCACCCGCGGCAACCACTCGGCGACATCGAAGGGGGTTGTACGGCACTCGCCCGGACGGCACCGGTTCGCCTCACGCCGCGTCGCGCAGCTCTTCGTCGGGCAGCGGGGTCAGGTCGGCCCCCTTCGCGGCCAAGTCCTTCAGTTCGGCGACGATGCTCGTGTTCATCACCGTTTCCAACTCGGCCAGTGCCCGCGCCACGGGCGCGCCGTCCATCACCCGGTGGTCGAAGTGGACCCGCACCGGCAGCGAGTGATCCGCCGTGAGCAGGCCGTAGTTCACGCTCGTCGTCAGCGGCGAGATCAGGTTCAGCGCGGTCGCCCCGTCGCCGGCCGTCACGCTCACCCCGAACGTGCCGAACACCCGCATCCGCCACCGCTGGCTGACGTTCGCCGCGTACCACCACGCCAGCCGCCGCAGCGGGTTGGGCAGCCGGCTGTAGCGGATCAGGCGGTCGAACGAGCGGATGTTCTCGACCGGGTGCGTCCGCCAGCGGTGCAGGTGCTGTACCAGTTGACGGAGGGGCTGGCGGTCGGGGTGGCGGATGTGCCCGAAGAAGACGGCCGGCTCGCCCTTGTACTCGCGTTCGACCGCCACCGTGGCCACGCTCTCGTCGGCCTGAAAGAGGTGCGGCCACGGGAAGGGCATGTACGCCCGGCGGAGTTCGGGGCGGCGGGCGGCGACGATGGCGTAGGCCTTGGTGAACAGCAGCACCCACGACGGCGGGTGCGCGAACAGCTTGCGGGCGAGGGCGACCGGGGCGACGTTCACGGCCCGCTCGACGGTGACGGTGGGCACCCGCCGGCCGGCGTGCAGCAGGTCGGCGATCCACCGGCGGGGGAGGGGCAGGGGCATCCGCTGCCCGGTCACGACGGCCATCGGCGATCCTTCGCGCGGGCGGGGGGGGCGGGGGATGATGACGGAAGTGCGCCGGCGGTGCAAGGCGGAGTTGATGTCGGGGTGTGCCTCCGGTTTTCGGCACCCCGCCGCCCGCCGGAAGCGATCAATTCCCCGCAGGCTCGCTCGGGTGCATCAGGCGAGATCGTCCGGGTGCATGGCGCTGCTCCCCAGGCCGTTGGCCTGGGTCGGTTTGGTTGGATTTCACTTCACGAACTTGCCGACCATGTCGAGGAACTCGGCGTTCGATTTGGCTCGGCCCAGTTTGGCGATCAGTTGCTCCATCGCCTCGTCCGCCTTCTTGACCGTCAACAGGCTGCGGCGGAGCAGGTTGATGCGCTCCAGCATTTCGGGGGCGAACAGTTTTTCTTCCTTCCGCGTGCCGCTCTGCAACAGGTCGATGGCGGGGTAGATCCGCTTGTCCGCCAGTCGGCGGTCGAGCACCAGTTCCATGTTGCCGGTGCCCTTGAACTCCTGAAAAATCACGTCGTCCATGCGGCTGCCGGTCTCGATGAGTGCCGTGCCCAGGATGGTAAGCGTGCCCCCTTCTTCGAAGGCACGGGCCGAGCCGAACAGCCGCTTCGGCACCTCCAGCGCCCGGCTGTCCACGCCCCCGCTCATCGTCCGCCCGCTGTTGCCGGCGTGCTTGTTGTAGGCGCGGGCCAGTCGCGTCAGGCTGTCGAGGAGTACCAGCACGTCGCGGCCCTGCTCGACCATCCGCTTCGCCCGCTCGACCACCAGTTCGGCGGTCCGCACGTGAACGGCCGTGTCCTGGTCGTTGCTCGACGCGATCACCTCCCCCTTCACCGACCGCCGCATCTCCGTCACCTCCTCTGGCCGCTCGTCCACCAGCAGCATCATCAGGTGCATGTCGGGGTGGTTCTGCACGATGGCGGCGGCGATGTGCGACAGCAGCACCGTCTTGCCGGCCCGCGGGGGGGCGACGATCAGCCCGCGCTGCCCTTTGCCGATGGGGGTGAACAGGTCGATCACCCGCGTGGTGAGTGGCAGCTCGCCGGTCTCCAGGTTCAGCCACTTGGTCGGGTCGACGGCGGTCAGTTCGTCCCACGCGCGGGTCTTGTAGTCGGCGGCGGGCACGCCCTCGATGGTGTCGATGGCGGCCAGACGGGGGCCGTTCTGCCCGCGGACGGGCGGGCCGACGGGCCCGCTCAGCAGCGCGCCGGGCTTCAGTTTGAACTGCCGGATCTGGTCGGGTGCCACGGAGGGGTCTTGCGGCCGAACGGCGTAGTGGCGGGCGGGGTCGCGGAGGAAGCCGAACCCGCGGGCGGTGAACTCGAGCACGCCGGTGGCGATTGCTGCAACGTTGGCCATGCGGCGGATTGTAACCCGCCGGGTGGCGGAAGGCGAGACGGGGTTTTCGGAGACCTCACCCCCCGTCCCCCTCTCCCAGGGGAGAGGGGGTGTTCAACTTGTGAACGTGGAGG
>JANNQE010000787.1:0-3145 GCA_031441625.1 Planctomycetia bacterium | reverse complement strand
GGCGGTGGCGTTCGGGTCGGCGGAGATGGGCAGGGGGGAATACTGAATGGACCTCACCCCCCGGCCCCCCCTCCCAGGGGAGAGGGGGTGTTCAACCTGCAACGGTGTCTGTGCTTCGGCGGAGCTATTGGAATGGCATTCGTCTTGAACACCCCCTCTCCCCTGGGAGGGGGGGCCGGGGGGTGAGGTCCATTCAGTATTCCCCCCTGCCCATCTCCGCCGACCCGAACGCCACCGCCACCGACGCCGTGCTGCTCATCGGCGACCGGGCGATGAAAGCCTGCCTACCGGGGTTCGAGTTCAGCTACGACCTCGGGGCCGAGTGGTTCGACCGCACCGGCCTGCCGATGGTGTTCGCCGTGTGGGCGGTGCGGCCGGGCGTCGATCTGGGCGAAGCCGAACACGCCTTCGTGAAGGCCAAGCGGTTCGGCCTGAGTCGTGCCGGAGTCATCGCCGAACGCGAATCGAAAGCCCTCGGCCTCGACCCCGGTTACTGCCGCCGCTACTTCGACACCATCATCCGCTACGACCTGGGCGAACCCGAACTGGCCGGATTGCGGCGATACTACCAACTGACGTCCGAATTGAACCTGGCACCGCAGGGGGTGGACCTTGTCCGATACCATCGACCACATCCTGAGCAAAGCCGTTGACGGCGTGCGGCTCACCCGCGCCGACGGCGAGTCGCTCATGGCCTGCCGCGACCTGCACAAGCTGGGCCGCGCCGCCCACGCCGTCACCATGCGGCTGCACCCCGAGCCGTACCGCACTTATAACATCGACCGCAACGTCAACTACACCAACGTGTGCGCGGCGGTGTGCGACTTCTGCGCCTTCTACCGGAAGAGTGCCGACGCCGACGCCTACGTGCTGTCGCGGGAGGAGCTGTACCAGAAGGTCGAAGAGACGATCGCGCTGGGCGGGGATCAAATCCTGATGCAGGGCGGGATGCACCCGTCCCTGAAGCTGGAGTGGTACGAGGAACTGTTGCGCGACCTGCGGGCGAAGTTCCCGACGGTCAATTTGCACGCCTTCAGCCCGCCGGAGATCTGGCACTTCAGCAAGCTGAACAAGCTGCCGCTCGAAACCGTGCTGAAGCGGTTGAAAGACGCCGGCCTCGGCAGCCTGCCGGGTGGCGGTGGCGAAATCCTGGTGGACCGCGTGCGGAAGGAACTGACCAAGAACAAAGCCCTCACCGACGAGTGGCTGGAAGTGACCCGCGTGTGGCACCGCCTGGGCGGGAAGGGGTCGGCCACCATGATGTTCGGGCACATCGAGACCGACGCCGAACGCATCGAACACCTCGACCGCGTCCGCGGCGTGCAGGACGAGACCGGCGGGTTCACGGCGTTCATCTGTTGGACCATGCAGCCCGGCCACAAGATGAGCCACTACCCCGAAGTGGGGGCGTTCGAGTACCTGCGGACGCAGGCGATCGCGCGGCTGTACCTCGACAACGTGCCGAACATTCAGAGCTCGTGGGTGACACAAGGGGCGAAGATCGGGCAGGTGGCGCTCTTCTTCGGCGCGAACGACATGGGCAGCCTGATGATCGAAGAGAACGTGGTGGCGAGCGCCGGCACGGTTCACCATTTGACGTTGGAGCAGATCCGCCGGTCCATCACCGAAGCCGGCTGGGAGCCGAAGCAGCGCGACGTGTATTACAAGTTGATCGACGACCGGCCGGCCGTCGAAGCGGCTAAGCGGTTGGCCGCCAAACCGAAGGAACTGACCCTCGCGGGGTAGTGGTGCCAAATGTCGCCGCCACGCTCCGCGGGGCGGACCTGGACTTTCGCGGGCCACACCGACCGCCCCGCGGAGCGTGGCGGCGACACAGTAGCCGGGGTCTGTGACCCCGGTTCCGACCGGCCTCACAGAGGCCGGCTACAGTAGAGTGAGGCCATCATGGCGAATCGCGTCGCACTGGTCACGGGCAGCGGCAAGCGGCGGGTCGGGTCGGCGGTGGCCGACGCCCTCGCCCGCCGCGGGTACGCCGTCGCCGTTCACTTCCGTGCGTCCGAAGCCGAGGCCGAAGAGACGGCGGCCCACCTCCGCACCCACGGCGTCGAAGTGGCCACGTTTCAGGCCGATCTGTCGGACGAGGTGGCCGTTCGGCGGCTGGTGGCGGAGGTGCTCGCCCGATTCGGCCGGGTTGATGTGCTGGTGAACTGTGCCGCCATCTGGCAGAGCAAGCCGCTCGAAGACGTAACCGCCGCCGACGTGAAAGCCCACTTCGACACCAACGCCCTCGGCACGTTCCTCATGTGTCAGCACGTCGGGTTGCAGATGGTGAGGCAGCCGGACGGCGGCGTCATCATCAACATCGGCGACTGGGCCGAGGTGCGGCCGTACATGAATTACGCCGCGTACTTCCCCAGCAAGGGGGCGGTGACGGCGATCACGAAGACGCTCGCGGTGGAACTGGGCACCCGAAACCCGAAGGTGCGGGTGAACCAGATCTCGCCCGGCCCGGTGATGCTGCCGCCGGATTTGCCCGAAGCCGAGAAGCGGCACGCCATCGCCGGCACGCTCGTGAAGCGCGAGGGCAGCCCGGAGCACATCGCCGCGGCCGTGCTGTCGCTGGTGGACAACGACTTCATCACCGGGGCGGTGCTGCCGGTGGACGGCGGGCGAACGGTCTATGCACCCGAGTGACGCGGGATCGCTACCCTTCCCCCATGCCCCTTCGTGTGCTGTCGCCCGGTTTGTTCTCGCTGCCGGTGGGCGTCGGTCGCCCCGGTCGACGGGCGCTCGGCATCCCGCCCGGCGGCCCGGCCGACGTGTCCGCCTTCATGCTCGGCAACTCCCTCGTCGGCAACGACCCACTCACGCCGGCGGTCGAACTCACCCTGCTCGGGCCGACACTCCAAGCCGACGCCGACACCGGGTGCGTGGTGTTCGGCGCGCCGTTCGAGATCACCCGCGACGGCGAACCGCTCGAACCCGACCACACGTTCACGCTTCGAGCCGGCCAGGTGCTGAAGATCGGCGGTACGCCGAGCGGGTGTCGGGCGTACATGTGCGTGCCGGGCGGGTTCACGCTGCCGCCCGTGCCCACTCCGCTGGCGGCCGGCGACGTGCTGGCGTGCGCCGAGAGCCGCGTGCGGGGGCGATCAATTCGTTGGCCCGACGCACCCCCCACCCG
>JANNQE010000786.1:0-4462 GCA_031441625.1 Planctomycetia bacterium | reverse complement strand
CGCGAGCTTGCGAGCGCCCTTCAGCACGCTCGCAAGCTCGCGGCGAAGACGGGGATCTGGTCACCCCATGAAGAAGTGCTTCCAGATGTCCAGGCCGATTGTAAACACCATCAGGCACAGCACACACACCAGACCGAGGATGGTCAGCCAGGTGTGGACGAACACCGGCGGCGGCTTGCGGAAGATCGCCTCGTACAGCAGGAACATCATGTGCCCGCCGTCGAGCACCGGGATGGGCAGGAAGTTCACCACCGCCAGGCTGATGCTAATCAACCCCAGGAACAGGATGAGCGTGGGCAGGTCTTCGCCGGCCAGCTTGTAACTCAGGGTGGCGAGGGTGATCGGCCCGCTCATGGTGAACGGCGAGATCCGCCCGACGGCCATGCCGTACAGCCCCTGGTAGTTCGTCTTCAGGCTGCGGACGGTGCGGCGACCGCCCAGGCCGAGCGCGTCGAACAGCCCGTGCGCCTGCTGCGTGTCCTTTTGCAGCATGAAGTCCAGCCCGGTCCACGGCACGCCCCAACTGTCGTCCGGGGTGGCGGCGACGGCCCCTTCCACCGGCACGCCGTTGCGGTCGGCCTTGAACTCGATCGTGTGCGGCGGCTGGATTTGCAGCTTGTAATCGACGAACGCCCAGTGGTGTCCCTTCACCTTGTCCCAACTGCCGGCCTTCGGGTCGGCCGCCACGCTGCCGTCCTTCAGCTTGAACACGGACGTGTTGATCTGCACGTCCGTGATCGTGTCGCCCGGTTGCAGGGGAGTCTTCGCGGCCGGCGACTCGGGCACGATGGCGGCGATCACGTTGCTCACGCGGAAAGCCAGCCCCAGCCCGCCGAGCGGCAGCGGGGCGTTCGGGCTGCCCAGGTTGAACCCGTCTTCGTGGTACGACTCGTCCCAGGCGAGTGGCTTGGTCTCCTCCCCGCCGCCCACTTTTTGCACCGTCACGCTCACCGTCTTGTCGCCGGGCGTCCGCTTCGCCCACTGGTTCAGCTCGAACGGCAGCCGCAGCGGGTTGTTCGCCTTCGGGTCGGCCGGGTCGAACAGCGTCACCCCGCCGGCCGCCACCTTCGTGATCACGTCGCCCTCGCTCAACACCTTCTCGCCGTCCATCTGTTGCAGGTTGAAGTTGGCCGTTTCCGCCGCGCTGCCCGCCCGCACGGCCGCGATCTGCCCCATCTTCATCCGCAGGCCGGTGTCCTGGCGGAAGGCCGCCGGGATCGCCACTGTGACCCTGCCACTGTCCAGCCGTTGCAGCTCGAACGCGATGTCCCGGCCGACCAGCGCGCTCAGCCGACGCTTGTAGTCGAACTGCTTGCCGTCCAGCCCGTTCCACTTCTCGTCGAGCGGGGTGAGCTTGCTCGGGTCGGTCGGGTCGCTCATCAGGGCGATGGTGTCGCCGGGGCGGATGGCCGGCACGTTGTCGGTGGCGAACTTGCGGCTGGCAGTATCAGCCGGCGTGCCGGGGCTGTACGGCGGGAGCGGGTCGCGCTTCGTGTACGCCAACTGCACGCTCGCCGGGAAGCCGAGGCCGAGCGTCGGGTAGTACGCCCCTTCGGCCACTTGCGGCTCGATGTCGTAGGTCTTCGCCTGCCCGTTGCGGGTGGTCTCCAGGTGGATCTTGCTGCCCTTGTTCGAGCTGCTCACCTCCGGCGGGATGTCGGCGAACCAGGGCCCTTCGATGTCGTTGATCCGGTCCACCTTCGTGCCCGGTTGCAGGCCGGCCTGCCACGCCGCGCTGCCCGGCTCGACCGCCTGCACCACCGGCGGCATCTCCTTCACCCCGGCCGAGTAGGCGATGACGAAGCAGACCGCGGCCAGAATCACGTTCATGATCACCCCGGCCGAGATGATGATCATCCGCTGCCACACCGGGCGGTTCTTGAAGCTCCGCGGGTCGGTGTCGTCGTCCACGTCGTCCTTCGGGGTGTCCGGGTCGGTCTCGCCGGTGCTCTCGCCGGCCATGGCCACGTACCCGCCGAGCGGGATCATGCCCAACTTGTAGTTCGTCTCGCCCAGTTTGAACTGGCAGAACGGCCACGCCGGGCCGAACCCGATGCTGAACGTGCGGACGTACACGTTGCACCACTTGGCCGCCAGGAAGTGCCCCAGCTCGTGCAGGAAGATGATGCCGCTCAGCCCCAGGCCGGCGAGCAGCACGTCCTGCCAATAAAACTTCCAGCACACCACGACGGCGATGCCGACCATCACGGCCAGCTTCCACCCGTTCACCTTCATCCACGCGCCCACGTCGTTCCGCGGCACGGGCACGAGCGGGTCCGGCGGCAGGTGGCCGGGATCGGTGGGTGGTGTTTGACTGGCGTCGGGCGGGTTTACGGGGTTCGGGGTGGGGTCCACCGGGCTACCTCCTGGCGTGCCCACCCGTCGAGGCGGAGCAGCGTGGTCAAAGTCGGGGTCGGGTCGAAGTCGTGGGCGTACAGCACCGCCCGCACGCAGCGGGCGATGTCGGGGAATCCTATCTGTCGATCCAAGAAGCGTAGCACGGCGGCCTCGTTGGCGGCGTTTAGCACCGCCCCGCTGGTGCCCCCGCGCTCGGCCACCTCGAAGCCCAAATCCAGGGCCGGGAAGGTGGTGCGGTCGGGTTGCTCGAAGGTCCACCGGCTGAGTTCCCGCCAGTTCAGCCGCTTGGCCGGGCCGGACACCCGGTGCGGGTAGAGCAGCGCGTACTGAATGGGTAGTCGCATGTCGGGGGGCGAAAGCTGGGCCAGGACCGAGCCGTCGGCGAACTCGACGAACGAGTGGACGACCGACTCCGGGTGAACGATCACATCGATCTGGTCCGCCCGCAACCCGAACAGCCATCGCGCTTCGATCACTTCGAGCGCCTTGTTCATCAGCGTGGCCGAGTCGATGGTGATCTTCGGCCCCATCTGCCACGTCGGGTGCTTCAGCGCCTGCTCGGGGGTAACGGACTCCAACTCGGCCGCGGTTCGCCCGCGGAACGGCCCGCCGCTCGCGGTGAGTACGACACGCTCCACGTCGTTCGCGGTGTGCCCGGTGAGCGCCTGGAAGATGGCCGAGTGTTCGGAATCGACCGGCAATATGGTCGCGTGGTGTTTCGCGGCCAGTTCCATCACGAGCGGCCCGCCGACGACCAGCGTCTCCTTGTTCGCCAGCGCGACGGTCTTGCCCGCTTCGAGCGCCGCCCAGGTGCCCGTCAGCCCCGCCGCCCCGACGACGGCGGAGAGAACCACGTCCACATCCGCGGCGGAGGCGAGTTCACACACCGCGTCGTCGCCGTGCTTCAGTTCGGTGCCGGGGGGGAACGCCGAGCGGTCGAGGGCGTCGAACGCGGCACGATCCGTGACGACCGCCACGCGGGGTTTGAACTGGTGGCACTGCTCGGCCAGCAGCTGACATTTCGTGTGACACACCAGCCCGACGATCTGCACGTGATCCGGCAGACTCTCCGCCACGCTCAGCGTGCTGGTGCCGACGCTCCCGGTGCAGCCGAGGACGGCCACGCGGCGGGGAGCGTTTGCGGAACGGGAAAAAGCCATTCCCTGATTGTAGTGCCGCCACCCGGCGGGTACACTTCCCCCCACTTCGGACGACCGGGGTTTAGCATTACTGCTGCAAAGCAGTGGCCGATGTTGCGTCGGCCGAGCGCATGGCTCGCCATGCTCCCCAGCGACGGCTGTTCCAGGATCGCTATCGAGGTACTGCACCCCGACGGTGTCCATGTCTGGAACAACCCCGCGGATCGTGGTTCATGGACACCGTCGGGGTGCAGTACCTCGGCGATCCCGTGAGCCGTCGGTGTCCCAGGTGGAGTTGTAAACGTCGGTCGTCCGAAGCGCGCCGGGCCGCGGGGAGTGATCCCCGCGGCCGCTGTCGTAGTTGCCCCGATGTTGTTAGCCATCGGTGGCGGTTACTTACTCGGCCGCGTAAAGCGTTACGGCTTGAGCTTCGAGGTTCTTCAGGTCGATGGTTCCATCGCCGATGAAGGTCTGCAGCGCCGGGATCATGACGTTGTTGGCCATTGCTGGCAACGCGTCACGGTCAAAGAACTGGGCGACGAACTTGGCCTCACCGATAACGGCAGCGAGCTTGTTGTTGAACTCGCTGTATACCGAAGTGTCAGCGTCGGAGCTTGCCATGAGGTTCGATCCATCGACTGCGAAGTAGGTGTCTTGTGCCAGACCGGTGCCGGCAAAGGCCAACCAGTCACGCGCCGCTTGGTTCTCGGCACCCTTCTTCGTCAACATGAGTCCATCGATCGGCGCCTCAACCGCGTCGCGGCCTTCGACTGCAATCTCTGGGAACTTGAAGAACTCGATGTCGGCAAGAATCGCCGGATCCGTGAACTGCTGGGTGACGAACGAGCCGAGCAAGTACATGCCCGCCTTGCCTTCGCCGAGCAATTGAGCTCCTTCTTGCCACGTGAGGCCAAGCGCATTCTGCGACTGGAACGGCAGCAATTGCGACCAGTTGTCGAAGACAT
>JANNQE010000785.1:0-9370 GCA_031441625.1 Planctomycetia bacterium | reverse complement strand
CCCAGGGCAACGCCCTGGGAACACGGCTCCGCCCACCCAGGGCGTTGCCCTGGGCTGAACACTCTCAGGCCTTCGGCCTGGGGCGGCTGGCCGCGATCAGTGACATCGCTTTCCCGAAGGTCAGCAACGGGTCGAAGCGGGCTGGCATTGCCAACCTGAAGATCAGTAACACGTCTGGGGACGGGGTCGGCGTGCCGACGACAAGGTCGCCGAACTCGCTTCACCCCACCCCCCGCCCCGTTCGTACAACGTCCCCCTCACAACTCATTCCCCCGGCCGGCCGCCGTGAACATCCCGCACGTCCAACTCGTTCGCCAGTCCCACCCGCAGCCGCACGTCGCCGACGTGTACGCCGAGGCCCGCCGCGCGTGGAAGGAGTCGGCCCTCGCGTCCCGCATCACGCCGGGCATGAGCATCGCCGTCGGGTGCGGCAGCCGCGGCATCAAGCACCACGGGGTGCTGGCGAAAGCCACCGTCGATGCGCTCATCGAACTCGGGGCGAAGCCGTTCGTGGTGGCCGCGATGGGGTCGCACGGCGGGGCCACGCCGGACGGCCAGCGGAGCCTGCTGGCGCACTACCAAATTGACGAAGCCCACCTCGGCGTGCCGGTGCGAACGGACATGGACGTAGAGCGGGTGGGCACGAACAGTTGGGGCGAGCCGGTGTGGTGGGATCGCAACGCGCTCGCGGCGGATGGCGTCGTCACCGTGTCTCGCGTCAAGCCGCACACCGACTTCCGCGGCGACTTCGAGAGCGGCATCCTGAAGATGCTCGTCATCGGCCTGGGCAAGCGGCACGGGGCCGACCAGCACCACCGCTACGGCGTCCGCGGCCTGCGGGACATGATGCCCGAGACGGCGAAGGTGCTGATGGCGAATACCAAGTTCCTCGGCGGGCTGGCGATTTTGGAGAACGCGAAGGAGCAAACGGCCAAGCTCGAAGTGGTGGACCGCGACGACCTATTCACCCGCGAGCCCGTACTGTTGAAGGAGGCGTTCACCCTCATGGGTCGTCTGCCGTTCAAGCAGATCGACTGCCTGGTGGTGGGCGAGTGCGGGAAGAACTACAGCGGGGCGGGCATCGACCCGAACGTCGTCGGCCGGCTGCTCATCGAAGCGCACCCGCACCTGGAAACCAACGAGCCGAGCATCACCCGCATGTGCGTGCTCGACATCTCGCCCGACTCGGACGGCAACGGTACCGGCATCGGCATCGCCGACCTGACGACCAGCCGGGCGCTCAAAGCCATCTGGAGCCGGCCGTTCGAGATGAACAATTTAACCGCCCGCTTCCTGTGGCGGAGCAAGCTGCCCATCGGGTTCGGCACCGACCGCGAGTGCGTCGCCAACGGCGTGGACACCTGCTGGCAGCCGAACTTCGACGCCATCAGGTTCGCCCTCATCCCGAACACGCTGGAAGTGGCCGACCTGTGGGTGAGCGCCCCGCTCGCGGCAGAACTGGCCGGCCAGCCGCACCTCGAAGTGATCGGCGACCCCCGCCCGCTGCCGTTCGACGAGTTCGGCACGCTCGTTCAGGAAGAACTGTTCCCCGAGTGCGTGCGGGCCGTGCGGAAGAAGCGCGGGCACTGACCACCGGGAGCGCGGGCGTCCCGCCCGCCCTGGCTGATCCTGTTTGGGGTCAGGGCGAGTGGGTCAACCGCCTTCCCTCATTCGCCTGAATCCCTGAGTTCGCATAGGGTAGGCGGGCGGGAGGCCCGCGCTCCCGGCTCACCACCTTCGCCCCCCGGAGTGCGTCCCATGCTTCGTTTCACTTCGCTCCTGCTCCTCGCTTCGGTCGGCGTGGCCGCGCCGGTGCCGAAGGCCGGCAAGGCGCAACTGCTGGTCGTCACCGTCGATGCCAAGTCGGGCAAGTCGCAACTGGTGCTGATCGACGAGGACGGTGGCAACCCGAAGGAGTTGACCGACACGAAGGGCAACGCCTCGTACCCGGCGTGGAGTGCGGACGGGAAGAAGCTGGCGTTCAGCTCCGACCGCGAGGGCGGGCGGATGCAGGTGTTCGTGGCGGACGCCGACGGCAAGAATGTGACGCAACTGACCACCGAAGAGCAGGAGGCCCGCGTGCCGAGTTGGAGTCCGGACGGGAAGAAGCTGGCGTACTGCCGGCGGGGGCAGTTCGGCGGGTCCGACGTGGTGATCGTGGACTCGGCCGACGGCAAGAACCCGACCGTGATCGGCGACGGCGACGCCTGGGACCCGGCGTTCAGCCCGGACGGGAAGAAGATCGCGTTCGTGTCCAACCGCGCCGGCGGCGGGTTCAAGTTGCACGCGATGAACGCCGACGGGTCGAACGCCGTCCTGCTGGTGGACGCGGGGAACAACATCGGGTTCGCCTACCCGGCGTGGAGTCCGGACGGCAAGAAGATCGCGTTCGGCCACCTGGTGAAGAAAGCGATCGAGTTGCACGTGGTGGACGCGGACGGCAAGAACCTGACGGCGATCACCGACTTCGGCGGGTACAGCCTGTACCCGGCGTGGACGGCCGACGGGAAGCGGATCGCGTTCGTGCAATACAAGACCGGCGGGAAGGCGGAACTGGTGATCGCCGATGCGGACGGCAAGAACCCGAAGGCGGTGCTCAAGGACTTCACCCCGGCGGAGGGCGGGCGTCCGGCGTGGCGGCCGAAGTAGAATGGAACCGGGAACGCAGTGACCGGGTGAACACTTGGAGACGGCCATGCCCCTCCGCGACCACTTCCACCGGCCGAACGGCCGCCCGCCGAACTGGGATCAGGTTCACGGCATTTGGCCGACCGTCCTGATTCAGCACCTGAACCGCACGCTGCCACCGGGCTACCGGGCCGCGGCGCTCATTCACATCGCCGGCCGCGAACTGGACGTGGCCGCGTTGGAAGACGAAGACATGACCGCCGGCCGCGGGAGTGGTGCCGGCGGAACGGCCACCCTCCCGCTCGCGGCCCCGTCGCTGGAAATCGACACCGACCCGCCGGACGTGGACGAGTATTCCCTCCGCGTGTACGAGGCGAACACCGGCGAGCGGTTGGTGGCGTCGGTCGAGTTCGTCAGTCCGGCGAACAAGGACCGGCCCGAATCCCGCCGCATGTTCGTGGCGAAGCGCGCCGGGCTGCTAAATCAGGGCGTGTGCGTCTCGATCATCGATTGCGTGACGAACTCGCATTTTAACTTGTACGCCGACCTGCTCGACTTCCTCGGGCACACCGACCCCGCGATGGCCGGCCCGCCGGTGCCCCACCTGTACGCCGTCACCATCCGCAAGCGAGAGGCGTCTCCACGGTGGAAGTTGGAGACGTGGGCACACCCGCTCGCGATCGGTCAGCCGCTCCCGTCCATTCCGCTGTGGTGGGCCGTCAGCGAAGGGACCGTACTCGACCTGGAAGGCACCTACGAAGAGACGTGCCGCACCGTGCGGCTGCCGGAGTGACACTTTCCCCGTTTCCCGCCGACGCGCCGGCCCCGACCGGGTGAGTATGACGTGACGACCCGAGGACCCGTATGGCCACGGCCGCACTCCGCCGGGCGATGACCGCCTTCACCCGCCCGCCCGACCCGTCCGATGCCGACCTGCTCCGGCAGTTCGCCGACGGCCGTTGCGAAGCCGCCTTCGCCGCGCTCGTGCGGCGGCACGGCCCGCTCGTACTCGGCGTCTGCCGGCGGGTGGTGCCCGACCGCCACCTGGCCGACGACGCATTTCAGGCGGCGTTCGTGGTGCTCGCCCGGCGGGCCGGCGGCCTGGATTCGTCACGGCCGCTCGGCCCGTGGCTGTACGGGGTGGCGCACCGGGTGGCGCTGAGGGCACGCACCATGCTCGGCAAGCGGCGGAAGCGGGAGACCCTGACAGCGGCCGTGCCGGAGGTGGCGAGACACAGCCCCGAGGTGGACGACACGGCGACGATACTCGATGAAGAGATCGCCAAGCTGCCGGACGCCACCCGCGATGCCGTGATCTTGTGCGAACTGCAAGGGCTGAGCCGGAAGGACGCGGCGGCGCGGCTGGGCATCGCCGAGGGCACGCTGAGCAGCCGGCTGGCGTCGGCCCGCAAGACGCTCGCGGCCAAGTTGCAAGCCCGCGGCGTGGTGCTGTCGATCGCCCTCGCATCCGCCGTGGTATCCGCCGATCTCGTCGCCGCGACGGTCGCCGCCGGCACGGGCGTTTCCCTCACTTCGGTCGTCGTTTCCCTGGCCGACGGAGCCTCCGCGATGACCCTGTTGAACAAGCTGAAGCTGACCGCCGTGGCCGTGCTGTTCACCCTCCTGTCGGTCGGCGGGTTCGGCCCGTGGCGTGCGAACGAGACGAGTGCCGCCCCGGTGCCGAAGGCGAAGGACGCCGGCGGGCTGATCTGGGTGGCGAACCACACCGCCGGCACGCTGACCGGCTACAAGTCGGACGGCACCGCGGCGAGCGTTCAGCCGCTACCCGGCGGCGGGCGGTTCCTCGGCGTCACCCCGTTCGGCCTGGTCGCGTTCGCCGGGAAGAAGGGCAAGCCGGTGGACGGCGGGGCGGCCGAGGGGCTGACCGTTCACCTCCGCCAGATCGCCGAGACGGCCGACGCGACGGACACCGGCATGCCGTGGGCGTCGGGCGACGGCCTCGTCTGGTCGCCCGACGGCCGGCAGGTGGTCCGCACCCGGGTGACGATCAACAACCCGGCGAAGAACGGGTCCACCCAGTTCGCCCACACGCTCATCGACGTCCCCACCGGGAAGGAGAAGCCGCTGGAGTTGCCGGCGCACCACCGCCTGACGGGGTGGTCTCCCGACGGCACGTGGTGGCTGGTGGCGGAGGCCGACGGGGAATCCCACCGGATGCACCGACACCCGGTGGCTGGGGGGAAGCCGACCCGGTTGGGGGACGACTTCCGGTTCACACTGGTCGGTGCCGTCGCCCCGAGCGGGGAGTCCGTCGCCCTGTTCGGTGCCGGCAAGTGGAACGAAACCACCGGGGCGACGGTGGCGGTCGCCCCGGCCGCCGGCGGGGGCGGGAAGGTGGTGGTGAAGAACCCCACCGCCATCGCCGCCAACGGGTCGTGGTCGCCGGACGGGGAGCGGTTGGCGTTCCTCACCGTCGAAGACCCGTCCGACGCCGGCGGGCGGAACCCGTGGGTGAAGAGGTTGACGGTGTGTGACCCCGACGGGGGGAACGCCGTGGTCCTCCACACTTGGGAGAACACGGACGGCGACGACGGGTTCGCCCGCATCTTCACGTGTACTTGGTTGCCGACCCGCGAGCCGATCAAGGCCCCGGTGCCGAAGGTGAAACAGGACGCAGGCATGATCTGGACGCACGACCTGAAGGCGAACGAGTTGATTGGGTACACGCCGGGCGGGGACGAGGGCGAGCGTCTGAAGCTGCCGCAGCAACAGGCGTTCGTCGGCGTCACCCCGGACGGGGCGAGCATCCTCTACTCCGCGATGGCGAAGGGGGCGGGCAAGCAGACGTACCACCTCCGCCCGTTCGGGGCCGACACTGCCGGCACCGACACCGGCATCGACGTGTCCACCCTGGACGGCCTCGTGTGCTGGTCTGGCGACGGCACCCGGTTCGTCCGCGTCCGCCGCGACAACCCGCTCCGTCCGGCGGTGGGGGTGAAGTTCCCGGTGGTCGGGTACGAGGTGGTGGACTTGGCGGCTAAGACAATCACGCCGGTTCACACGCCGGCGGACACCTATGTGCTCGGCTGGACGCCGGACGAGAAGCAGTTCGTGGGCAACCGGGTGGCGATGGGCAAGGACGACCTCCGCGGGGTCTGCTTGTTCTCTGTCGTGCCGGCGTCCGAGGTGTGGCGGGCGAAAGTCAGCTTCCTCGACATGGAGGATGTCAGCCCGCTGTCACTCACGCCCGCCGGCGACGGCAAGACGCTCATGGGCGGCGGGTGGAAGCTGGCCGACGACAAGCCGTACCACGCCGTCTATCGGTTCGACCCGGCCGGGAAGGTGACGGAGTTGTTCCACGCCGCCGGGCAAAACATGACCCAAGCCGTGCCGTCGCCGGACGGCAAGCGGTACGCCGCCGTCTGGATCGACTACGGCACCCCCGTCGACGAACCGAGTGTGCGGCGACTGACGGTGGCCGACGCCGACGGCCGGGGGGCGGTGACGGTGACACTCCGCGGAGTGGGGATCGACCTGGGTCTACTCCGGCTCGTCGGCTGGTTTCCCGCACCGCCGAAGGCCAAGCCGCCGGTGAAGGAGCCGATCAAGGCCCCGGTGCCGAAGGCCAAGCCGCGGGACGGGGTCATCATGGTGGCGACCAACAGCCAGCCGGCTCAAGTCCGCCTGTACACCCCCGACGGCAAGCTCCTCCGCGAACTGTCCGTCGAGACCGCGAGCGACTGCACCCTGTCGCCGGACGGCACGCGGGTGGCCGTGTGCGTGAAAGACGACACGGTCAAGGGCGAGAGTTATGACGTGTACTTGGTGGACGCCGCGGGCGGCGGGAAGGAACTGGGCGAGCCGCTCGCCCGCGGGTTCTACCTCCCGCGGACGGCGTGGGCACCCGACGGCAAGACACTGTACGTGAGCACCTTCGACCCACCGCCGGCGGATTCCAACACACTCCAACCGGGGGCGGTGACGGTGTGCGACGTGGCCAAGAAGACGGCCGCGGTGAACGACTCGCTCCGCGGGTTCATCGTGCTGGCGGTGTCGGCGAACGGGGAACGGCTGCTGACCGGGCGGGAGGACGGGCGGAATCGGAAGTGGCGGAACGAACTGCTCGACCGAGCCACACTCAAACCGGTGGACCTCGGCGACCACGGGGTGAACATCCTCAACCGCAACCTGTTCGCCGACGACACCCTGGTCGGCCTGCGGCCGAAACCGGACGGCCCGGCCGACATCCGAGAGTTCGTGTTCTTCGACGTGAAGGCGAAGGAGGTCCGCCCGGTGCCGCTGCCGAAGGAGGTGACGGGCGAGTCGGCGTGCGTGCTCAGCGTACACCTCGCCCCCGACGGCCGGCGGATGCTGGTGTTCTGGGACGAGGAGACGGACAAGCCGGCGGACTGGCAGGGGAAAGCGCCGTGCCGCCTACGCCGGCTGACGGTGTGCGACCGCGACGGCACGAACGCGAAGACGATCCTCCGCCAGGAGGTGAAGTCGGCCGACGACTACTTCAAAACGCAGTTCGCGTGGCTCGACTGGCGGTAGGCGGCCGCGGGGTCAACACGTTTCACCGGCCATTTCTCGCTTTCATTCCGCACTTCGCCGGGTACCATCGGGGACGTTCCCCTCCCCGAGGTCCGCCATGCTCTCCCGCCGCTCGTTCCTCGCGTCTGCTGCCGTCGCGTCCGCCACTCCACTGATTTGGCCGCGCTCCGCCCACGCCTTCGCCCCGTCCGACAAACTCACCCTCGGGTTCATCGGCGTCGGCACACAGGGCCGCGGGCACCTGAACGGGTTCCTCGGCCGCGACACCGTCGAGGTGGTGGCCGTGTGCGACGTGGTGTCCGAACGCCTCGACAGTGCCGCCGAGATGGTCGAGAAGAAGTACGCCGAGCGGAAGAAGAGCGGCCAGTACGCCGGCGTCGAGAAGTACACCGACTTCCGCAAGCTGCTCGAACACAAGGGCCTCGACGCGGTCGTCATCGCCACCCCGGACCACTGGCACGCTATCCCGTGCGTGCTGGCGGCGAAGGCGAAGAAGCACATCTACTGCGAGAAGCCGCTCACGCACCACGTGACCGAAGGGCGGTGGATCGCCGACACGGTGGCCGCGAACAAGGTGGTGTTCCAGACGGGCAGCCAGCAGCGGAGCGAGTTCGGCGGGCACTTCCGCAAGGCGGTGGAGTACGTGTGGAACGGGTGGATCGGCAAGCTGAAGACGATCCGCATCGGCGTCGGCGAACCGGCGGTGGCGTGCGACCTGCCGACGCAGGACGTGCCGAAGGGCACCGACTGGGACTTCTGGCAAGGCCCGGCCCCGGAGCGGGGGTACAACGAAATCCTCTGCCCGAAGGGGGTTCACAAGGGTTTCCCGGCGTGGCGGAAGTACCAGGAGTACGCCGGCGGGCAGATCGCCGACATGGGTGCCCACCACTTCGACATCGCCCAGTGGGCCATGAAGATGGACGACAGCGGGCCGGTGGAAGTCATCCCGCCGAGTGACAAGAAGGCGACGAGCGGGCTGAAGTTCGTGTACGCCAGCGGCATCGAGATGATCCACAACCAGTTCGAGAAGGGCAAGGACGGCAAGGAGATCAAGGCCGACTGCGTGTTCGAGGGGACGGACGGCATCATCCTGGTCGGCCGCGGCGGCATTAGCAGCCTGCCCGACACCATCCTGAAGGAGAAACTCGACGAGAAGGCGGAGCGGGTGTACGACGCGAACAGCCACCACGGCAACTGGCTGGACTGCATCAAGAGCGGCAAGCCGACCATCTGCACGGCGGAGACGGGCCAGCGGTCGGCGACCATCTGCCACCTGGGGAACATCGGCTACCGGCTGGGCAAGAAGCTGAAGTGGGACCCGAAGAAGGAGAAGTTCGTGGACGACGCGACGGCCGACAAGGAGCTGACCCGCGAGCCGCGGGCCAAGTGGAAGATCTGAGCGGGAGAAATGCTGTGGCGAAGTCACTTTCACAGACCGGAGAAGGCCCGCGGCCGGGAGTCGTGCTGCGGGCCTTCTTCGTCGCCATGAACCGCTGGGAACGGGCCGTGTGGCGGGCGAACGAGCGGGTGTTGAAGGCTGGCCGTCCGGACCAACTCGACCAGGACCACTGGCTGCAACAGAAGTTGGCGATTCTCGCCGAATTCTGCACTCCGAAACGCCGGGTGTACACCAGGGGCTGGCGTTCGGCGACCCGCCCAAGTACGACCCCCGCCGCGAAGAGATCACCGGTGTACAGTTCGAGTCGGTTGTCCGGGTGGTGGTACTCACCCAGCAGCACTTTGGGTTCGAACTCCGTCGATGGTTCGTACTGCTGAAGCGTTCAGGGCGGTGGCTGGTGGACAACGTCCAATGGCAGGACGGCCGCCGGTGGGAGCGGGACATCCTGTGATCCGTTGCAAGAGGCCCGCAGACCGGGATAATGTGAGACTTCTCGCTGGACGCGACTGCTACCGGATCCCTGTCGGTACTGGGTTTACGTCGAGACCCCTCTCGGCGGGCTGGAAACGCCAGGAGTTCGTCCGGCCTTGAACTCCGCCTTGGTCCTAGTGGGTCACTTGCCTCGCCCGTCGCCATACCGCCGTCGTCGGATCGGCTGTCGCGTGAAGGCCCCGGATCCGCCCACGGCGTGCCGTCGCTCTCGCTGCCTCTTCCGCCGGGCGGCCCGCTGGCCGCCCCCCACGAACGGTGTGGGGGCCGCGTTCCAGTGCTTCGCCACCGACTCGAAGCGGGCGATGATGTCCGCCGGGTGGGCGGGGTGCGCGCCGT
>JANNQE010000784.1:0-2601 GCA_031441625.1 Planctomycetia bacterium | reverse complement strand
GCGGGTTCGATTTCGCTCTCGGAGAGAGCGGACCACCCTACCAAGCGGCCCCCGACCACCGAGGAGGCGAACGATGACCCCGGCGACCATCACGACCCCGCCCGCCCGCCCGCGGTCGCCGTACCGCACGATGGCCGACGTGCAGGAGCGGCTGGGACACGTGCCGCTCAACCGCATTCTCACCAACCCACCCATCGGGACCGGCACCGTCTTGGACATCCTCGACTCGCAAGTGACCGGCGGGTGGGGGGTGGAACTGATCGACGGCCTCCTTCTGGAGAAGACGATGGGCGCCGACGAAGATGCCCTCGGGCTGTTGCTGGCCCTGCACCTGTTCAACTTCACCGCCGGGAACAACCTGGGAAAGCTCTTCGGCGCACAGGGCGGGGTGCGGTTCAGTGACGGGGTGGTGCGCATCCCAGACGTGTCGTTCGTCCGCTGGGACAGTGTGGACGACCCGGCCGAGTTGGATCAACTGCCTGGCCCGTTCCTGCACGTGCCGCCCGACTTGGTGGTGGAGGTGTTGAGCGAGGGCAACACCCCGCGAGAGATGGCGATCAAGCTGGGCGAGTACGCGGCGGCGGGGGTGAAGCTGGTGTGGTACGTGGACCCGGACGCGAAGACGGTGACGGTCTACCCGAAGGGCCGCGAGCGGGGCAGCAAGGTGCTGGGCGTGGCCGACACGCTCGACGGCGGCAAGGTGCTGCCGGGATTCACCCTGCCGGTGGCCGACCTGTTCGCCTCGCGTGCCCCGAAGCCGACGAAGAAGGGCAAGGGGAAGAAGTAGGTGCCGGTTGCCGAGCGGCACCCGCGGCCGTGCAGTAGAATCTCGTCATTCACCGGGAGGAGCGAGCGTGGTGTTGCGAACCGGGCTGCCGCTAACCGAGCTGTACGCCGAGGACGAGACGGCATGGCTGGAGTGTATGACCGACCTGATCGACGCCGGGGCGCTCGGCGAACTCGACTACGCCAACCTGCGGGAGTACCTGCACGACATGGCCAAGCGCGACCGCCGCGAGGTGTACAGCCGGCTGGTGGTGCTGCTGGCCCACGTGCTCAAGTGGACGCACCAGCCCGACAAACGGTCGGGCAGTTGGCAGCGAACGATCTTGGAGCAGCGTCGTGAGTTGATTGGGGCGGCGTCGAAGGGGGTGCTGCGAACCCACGCCGACGACGTGCTGCCCGACGCTTACGCCGCCGCGGTCGAGGACGCGGTGATCGAAACCGGCCTGCCGGCGACGACGTTCCCGGCCGACTGCCCGTACACGTTCGATGAGTTGCTGGCATTCCTGCCGGTGGGAGCATATTGACCCGGAGGTCCAATGCCGCGCGTTTCAGCGTTTTACGGCATCGCCATCTACATCTACTACCGGGACCATCAGCCGCCGCACTTCCATGCCATCTACGGCGATCAAGAAGCCGCCATTGAGATCGCCACCGGCGCGGTGATCGCCGGGAAATTGCCGAGGCGTGCTAAATCATGGTTGAAGACTGGTTGGCGGCCCACCGTGCGGCGGTCCAGCAGAACTGGGACTTGGCAGCGGCGAGCCAACCCCTGACGCCTGTCCCCCCGCTCGTTTAGCCGAGAGGTGATCCCCGATGATCCTCCGTATCCTCGCTGCTGAACACATCGGACAATATCGCCTACACTTGTCGTTCTCGGACGGCACTCGTGGCGAGGTGGACGTGAACCCCTTGCTTGACGACGGCCCGGTGTTCGGCCCGCTTCGCAACGTCGAGTTCTTCGGCCGGGCGGAACTCGACCCGGTGTGCGGTACGGTGACGTGGCCGAACGGAGCCGACTTCGCCCCGGAGTCGCTCCGGGCACTGGTCGAGGAACCCGCGGGGGTGGGGATGAAACAGTTCTCCGCGGAAAATGCAACCTTCAACTAGACGTTTCTGAGGGCGAACTTGTGGCATCAACTACGCCGTGGGGAACCGAGGACAACACTGGTTCTGGGTCCATTGATTGGGTACTCTTGGACGCTACTCGTCCGCTCACTGGTCAAGAGATTCTTGACGAGGTTCGACGGCGTGGTTTGCCTTGCCGGAAAGATGCTAACCCGCATCTCAGCACATTGAAGAGGAAGGGCTATATCACAAATGAAGACGGCAAATGGTTCCGAATCGGTCTACGGGCATCCGGCTCCGCTACGCCGAGACCTAGCACAATCCCAACCCCTCTGAACACGGCTACGGTGGCTGTCACCGCTGGCCGAAAGGTCGTCGGCGACGTGATGCAAACCAAACCGGATGTCTCACAGGCCCAAAACCGGCTCGTTGCTGTCATCCGGCGGTTGGCCATCGAGAAGCGAGCCACCCTTGATCGACTGAAGGCAAATTACTCTGATCTCGCCCGACCTGACTTTCTCTGGCATTACCTGCTCCAAAGTTTTGCGACAATGGGTCGGTCTGCGGGTTGGGACAGGGCCACCGCACTATGAACGGCTGACGGGGTGAGGGTTTACGGCTATCACAGGGGTTCTGGGAGGAACCCCGATGACTCTGCCCCTGGCCGCCGTGTTCGCCGACCTGTCCGACCCGCGGCGGGAGACGGCGAACAAACTGCACTCGCTCACCGACGTCCTCACCCTGGCCACC
>JANNQE010000783.1:0-2065 GCA_031441625.1 Planctomycetia bacterium | reverse complement strand
CGCACGAAGGTGAGCGACGACCGCTCCGTGTCAACACGCATCGGGCGACCCTCCTGATGGTTTCATTCCACCACCACCCACCCATCCATGGAACCATGTCCGATTCGTGGAACATCCCATGCCGGCCAAGCACTTACGGCGAATCGGGCCGCGTGGCGGGATCACGAAAACGATCCCGAGTCGCCCCGACGTGCGAGCGACGGTGCGGGATCAGTGGCCTTTCTTCCGCAGATACTCATCCATGAACCTGGCACGGGAGTGATTCGGTACCACCGCCAGCACCTCATTCACCAGCTTCCGGGCCTCTGCGAAATGCCCCACGTTGTCGAGCGAATCCGCAAACCCAATCTTGACATCGATATGTTCGGGATTCTGCCGGTACAGATCGCCTCGAATCTCGACACTACGGCGGAAGGCGGCCTCGGCGTCTGTCGCGCGTACTGTGACCCGCAGTAGGTGTCCCAGGTGGCTCAGCGTATGCGCTAGTCCGTTGGCAATGCCCACGTTCTCGGGGTTCTGGAGGTACAGGCGCTCGCGGATCTCGATGCTACGGCGGTAGGCGACCTCAGCGATATCCAGCCAGTAGCACTTATTCAGCAGGGCTCCCAGATCGTGCAGGGCGTTCGCCAGCCCGCTGGCAACGCCAACGTTCTCGGGGTTCTGGTGGCACAGGCGCTCGTGGATCTTGATGCTTTGACGGTAGGCGGCCTCGGCCTTGGCTTTGGCCTCCTTCTTGTTGGAGTGTCCCAGCAGGTTCCCCAGCTTGTTCAGTACCCGCGCCAGCCCATGTGCCACCTGTAAATGATTGGGGTTGCGGTGGTACAGCTGGTTGTACACTTGGAAACTGCCTCGGTACTCCGTCTCGGCATCCGCCGTCCGCTCGTGGTCGCTCAACATGCTCCCCAAGTTCTGCCGAGCGTTCGCAAGCCCGAGGGCGACGCCCACGTTCCACGAATACCTGCCATACAGCTGGTCGAACACCTGCACGCTGCGTCGGTACACGTCCTCGGCCGCCGGCACTCGCCCGGAGCCACACAGCAGGTTCCCCAGGGTAATCGGTCACACCCCGGCGAGTAGCAGTGGCGCAGGTCGTCGGGCGAAGTGGGCTTCGACGGCGGCGGTCACGAACGCGAACACGTTCCGCTTCTGCTGGCGACAGGTCTCGATCACACTCAGCATCGTCTCCACGAACCGGCTCCCGCGCTCGCTCTGGGTGCCGAACGACAGCTTCCGCCAGATCACCGCGTGACGCAGCGACCGCTCGCTGGCGTTGTTCGTCGGCTCCACCCCGTCGTGGTCCAGGAACGTCCACAGCCAGTCCCGATGGGCGTACAACTCCCGACACATGCCCACCAACCGCCCGTTCCCGCTGAACGCCCCGCGCAGCAGCAACGCGTCCACCACCTGGCGGATCGGCGTCAGCACGCGTTTGAGTTCGGCTCGGGTGATCGTCCCGTCCCGGCACCGGGACCACTGGCGGAACAACTCGCGGGTCGGCCGCATCAAGTCGTGCCCGAGTCGCGCCGCCTGGGAATCCGTGCCGTCGATCAACGCCTGGAAGTCCCTCTTCAGGTGTGCCCAGCACCACTGGAGCCGGCCGACCTGCCAGTCCATCTTCGCCCGATCGCACATCACCACCCCGCCGAACGTGTCGGTCAGCAGGTCGTCGAGGATCGTCGCCTCGCGGGTCGGGCGGACGGCGAACACGGTGAACCACTTGGCCACGAACGTCCACCGCCACGCCTTCGACGCGGCTTGTTTGGTCGGCGACTCGTCGATCCCCAGGTGCGATTGGGTCGGTCGCTGGGCGACCAGCGCGTCGTAGGTCGGCCGGAGGGCCGCGGTCACCTGGTGCTGCATCTTCACCGCCAGAGCCGCGCAGCACGGCTGCCCCAGCAGGGCGTCGAGGAACAGGGCGGCCCGCCGCTTGCTCTGGCGGAAGTAGGCCATGAGCAGGCCGGTGAAGGCGACCAGGCGGGGGCCGGACTGGCCGACGGGTACGCCGGCCGGGAGGTCGGCGCAGGTGGTCGCCCCGCATCGGCAGGTGAGCCGGTGCCGCCGGGAC
>JANNQE010000782.1:0-4356 GCA_031441625.1 Planctomycetia bacterium | reverse complement strand
GCCGGCGGGCGCTGCAAAGCGCCCTACCGGCGACGCCCGACGGCCGGGTCACATCTGGATGATGCCCTTGCGCAGTCCTTCGGTGACCGCTTCGACGCGGTTCGTCACTTCGAGCTTCCGGTAGATGTGCTCGAGGTGGGTACGGATGGTCGCCTTGCTCACGGTCAACATCCTCGCCGCCTCTGAGTTCGACACACCCTTCGCGATCAACTGAAGGATTTCCTTCTCTCGCTCGGACAGCGGCTTCAGCAGTGGCTCGGCCGCCATCGGAGGCAGCTCCGCTTCACCAGGCGCGGTGACCCGGAAGTGCTTGAGCAGCTTTCGCGCGAGGTTCGGTTGGATCACCGTCCCGCCTGATTTCACTTCCTTGATCGCCTCAATGATCCGATCCGAAGGAGTGCCCTTCAGCAGGACTGTCCATCGCGGCGGTGAACGCCTTCGCCTGGGCGGTGCACCCGGGGGTGAAGTCGCCAGGGTAGAAGTAGATCACGGTCCACTTCTTGCCGAAGTGGTCCGAGGAGCTCCAGACCTTGTCCTGGTCGTTGCGGAGCTGGAACGTCGGGGCCGGGTCGCCGACGTTCAACTCTAGCTTGTCGTCGGCCGGCCCGCTGGTGGCGAGCACAGCGAGGCCACACGCCAGGTACACGCGGGCGATCATGACACTCCTTCGGGTGGAGCGAACCGACCCCGCGTGCGGCCCTACCGGGCCGCCTCCCAGACGCGGACTGTCCCGTCCTTGCTGCTCGACACGATCCGGCGGCCGTCCGGGCTGAACGTCGCGCTGTACACGTGGCCGGTGTGACCGATCAGGGTGAGCAACTCCTGGTGCGTGGCCGCGTCCCACACCTTGATCGTGTTGTCCGCGCTGGTGGTGACCAGCCGGGTCCCGTCGGGGCTGTACGCCACCCCCAGCACCCCGAGAGCGTGACCGCGGAGCACCGCCAGTTCCTGCCAGGAAGCGGTGTCCCACACGAGTAGCTCGCCGTGGAGGTTGGCCATGTCCCCGCCAACGGCGGCCGCCAACCGCCGCCCGTCCGGGCTGAACGCCAGGGTGTTGACGACGTTGCTCGGCCCGTCGAGCAGGGCGAGCCGCCGCCAGGACGCCGTGTCCCACACGCTCACCACGCTGGACTCCTGGCCCCCGGCCTGGGCGACCGCCAGCTGCCGGCCGTCTGGGCTGAACGTCAGCGTCACGGCCGACCGGCCGCGCCGGCCCGATGCCGGGCCCGGGAGGTTCAGTGTCCCGGTCTGCTGGCCGGTCTCGGCGTCGAACAGCCGGACCGTTTCGCCGATCGCCCCGGTCACCACCGTCCGCCCGTCCGGGCTGACCGCGGACCGGATGAGGTACTCCTTCCCCCCGAGGGTGTGGAGCAGCCGGCCGGTCGCGGTCTCCCACACGGCCACCTGCCCGGACTGCCCGGCGGCGACCACCCGCTGCCCGTCCCGGCTGAACGCCAGGTCGTAGACGTTCGCCTTCAGCCCGGTCAAGGCGCGGACCTCGGCCCCGGACGCCGCGTCCCACAGCCGGACCACCCCCTCGCCGCCGCACCCGCCGACCAGCCGCCCGTCCGGGCTGAAGGCCGCGGTGTTGTAGTACGTCTGGCTCTTCACCTCCAGGGTCGGGCGGGGCGGGAGCAGGTCCCACGCCCGCAGCTCGCCCCCCGGGTTGGGGGCCCGACCGCTCCCCCCGGCGGCCGCGACCCGCGCCCCGTCCGGGCCGACCGCCACCGCCAGGACCGGGCTGGTGAACCCGTACAGGACGCGCTCCACCTTGAGGGTCTCGGCCCGCCAGACCTTCACCAGCCGGTCCTCCCCGCCGGTCACGAGCCGCCGGCCGTCCCGGGAGAACGCCACCGCGTAAATGACGCCGAGGTGGGCGTCGGCCTGTTCCCGGATGGCCCCCGTGGCCGCGTCCCAGACCGCGAGCACGCCCGGCCGCGCCCCGTACACCCCGGACTCCCGGAGGAGCGTCCCGCAGGCGGACGCCACGGCCCCGCCGTCCGGGCTGAACGCGACCGCGTGGGCCGGGGCGGAGGAGTGCTGCTTGGTCCACACCGGGACCGCCTTCTCGGCCGGCCGCCACAGGTGGATCGCTCCGTCCTCGCCGCACGACGCCAGGGCGGTCCCGTCCGGGCTGAACGCCACCCCGGTGGCCGCCTTCGTGTGCCCCCGGGCGTCGAGCACCGGCGGCCCGCCCGCGACCGGGCGGACCGTGACCGTGCCGTCCGCCCGGGCCGTCGAGAGTCGTTCGCCGTCCGGGCTCAGCGCGACCGACCGTACGGCCGTGCGGGGACTGTCGTCGGCCAGCACGGTCGCGCCGCCGGGGTACTCCCACACCCGGACGAACCCGCCGGCGGCGTCCCCGCCGGCGGCCGCGAGGAGCCGGCCGTCCCCGCTGAAGACGACGGACAGGACGGCCCGCCCGGGGCCGGTGAAGGCCCGCACCGCCCGCCCCGTGCGGGCGTCGCGGACGACCACCCGGCCGTCGGCCTCAGCCGCGGCGGTGGCCGACCCGTCGGGGGCGAACGCCAGCCCAGCGACCGGCCCGGCGGCGGAGTGGACCGCGTAGTCGTCCCCGCCGGCACGGGCCCAGAGGTAGTGCCACTCGAACCCGCGGAGGTCGTCGGCCCCGTTGTCCGGGCGGCACCGGTCGAGCAGTTCGATCGCGGTCTGCGGGTGCCCGTCCCGGGCAGCCCGGCCGGCCAAGGCGAGCCGGGACGCATACAGGTACCGCTGGGCGAGTGCCCCCTGCCCCTCGGCCTGGGCCCGCTGGGTGTCGGCGTGACCCCGCTGCTTCTCTGCCTCCGCCCGCTGACCGTCGGCGTCGTCCTTCGCCGCCGCCAGATCGCGGTTCTTCCCTTCCAGGGTGCGGGAGTATGCCAACGCCACGATGCCCCCAGCCGCGGCGAGTACGGCGACTACGGACACGACCGACAGCCCGGCTGCCGTCGGGTGCCGCCTCACCCACTTCGCCGCTCGCTCGACCGTCCCGGCCCGTCGGGCCAGGATCGGTTCGCCGCGCGCCCACCGGTCCAGATCGTCGGCCAGCGCCGCGGCCGAGTCGTACCGCTTGGCGGCCTCCTTCGACAGGCACTTCAGGCAGATCGTTTCGAGGTCGCGGTCGATGAGCGGGCTGATCGCTCCGGGGCGGATGACTTCGCGGTCCCGCACCTGGGCCAGGGTGTCGAGCGCATCGACCCCCTTGAACGGCGGGCGGCCCGTCAGCAGTTCGTACAGCACCGCGCCGAGGCCGTACACGTCCGCCTGGGTGGTCACGTCCGTCCCGCCCCGCGCCTGCTCGGGGGCCATGTAGCTGGGCGTGCCGAGGACGGCCCCGGTGGCCGTCAGGCTGCTCGCCGACCCGATCCGCCGGGCTAGCCCGAAGTCCACCACGTGCGGCTCGCCCTTGGCGTCGAGCAGCACGTTCGACGGCTTCAGGTCGCGGTGCAGGATGCCCCGCTGGTGCGCGTGGTGGACGGCCCGTGCGACCATCGCGAGGAGGCGGGCGGTCGCGGCCTGGCGGGACCGCGCGTCCGCCCTGGTCGCCCCCGGTGAGATGGCGTAGTCCTTCACCCGCGCCGCCAGGCTGCCACCCTCCAGCAGGGGCATCGTGTAGTAGGCCCGACCGGCGTGTTCGCCGACCTCGTGGATGGGCAGCAGGTTGGGGTGGTCGAGGGCGGCCACCGCCTCCACCTCCCGGCGGAACCGCCGCCCCGCCGCCGGCGTGGGGAACTCGCCGGCGCGGACCATCTTCAGCGCCACTACCCGTTCCAGGCTCTCCTGCCGGGCGCGGTACACGACGCCCATGCCGCCGCGGGCGATCTCGGCCAGCAGTTCGTAGTCGCCGAAGTACCCGACGCGGGTGCCCAGCGGCACCTCGGCCGTGGCCGGCGCATCGACCGCCGACACCGTCCGCGGGTCGTCGCCGGCGACGGCCCCGGCCAGCCAGACGGGGTCCAGGTCGGGGAACCGGGCGAGGTACTCGTCGGCCGTCGGCCGTTCGCCCGCCTGCCGGCGGTAGAAGGCGTCCAGCGCCACCAGCTCGCGGAGGACGGCGGCGCGGAGCGGGTCAGTTATCGCGGCGGTGGCGTTCTCGACGGACGGGCGCGGACCTGCCCGCCACCCCGCCTCGAACGCGTCGCAGTGGCCGTCCAGTTCGAGGGCCAACTCGACCGGCAGCCCGGCCGACGACCCGTGGAACGAGGCCGTGTGGCTGTGCCCGCCGTCGAACGACGCCGTCGGCCGGTCACTCGTGCTCATACGCCCCCTCCCGTTCCCAGATGCCCCGGATCAGTTGCAACTTCCGCTTCACCGACCGCGGCGCGCACCCGACCCGGTGCGCCACCTCCTCCACCG
>JANNQE010000781.1:0-3764 GCA_031441625.1 Planctomycetia bacterium | reverse complement strand
GCGAGCAGCGCGGTAAACATGGCGGCACCTACTCGAACCGGATGAGCAAATCCCCCCCATCGACCTGCGTCCCCGCAGGCGTCAGCACCTCGGCGACTTTGCCGGCGGCGGGGGCGTAGATCACACTCTCCATCTTCATTGCTTCGAGCGTGGCCAGCTTCTGACCCGCCGCCACGTCGTCGCCGGCGGCCACGGTCACCGCCACCACCGCGCCAGGCATTGGGGCAGCGATGTGCTTCGGGTTGGTCGCGTCGGCCTTCTGGCGGGCCGTGCTCACCGCTCCGAGCGAGCGGTCCACCACCATCACCTCCCGCGGCTGGCCGTTCAATTCGAAGAACACCTGCCGCCGGCCGTCGTCGTGCGGGTCGCCCACCGCCAGGAATTTCACCACCAGCGTCTTGCCCTGCTCGATGTCGATGTTCACCTCCTCGCCCGCTTCCAGGCCGAAGAAGAACACCGGCGTGGGGAGCACGCTCACGTCCGAATACTTCGCCTGGTGGTCGGCGAAGTCGGCGAACACCTTGGGGTAGAGCAGGTGACTCAGCACGTCGGTGTCGGCCGGCTTGCGGGCGAGCTTCGGGGCGATGAGCGTGCGGGCGGCTTCGAAGTCGGCCGGCGGCAGGGTGGCACCGGGGCGGTCGGTGAGCGGGGTGCGACCGCGGAGGATGCGCTTCTGCAACGCCGGCGGGAACCCGCCGGGCGGCTGGCCGAGCCTGCCCTCGAAGAACTCGACCACCGACTCGGGGAAGGCCAGTTCGCGGCTGGTGTCCATCACGTCGGCGGGGGTCAGGTTGTTGGCGAGCAGGAAGAGCGTCATGTCGCCGACGACTTTGCTCGTCGGCGTCACCTTCACGATGTCGCCGAAGAGTGCGTTCACCTCGGCGTACTTGCGGCCGACTTCGCCCCAGCGGTCGCCCAGCCCTAGGCTCTTCGCCTGCACGAACAGGTTCGCGTACTGTCCGCCCGGCATCTCGTGCAAGTAAACTTCCGCGCTGCTGGAAAGCTGCCCGGTCTCGAACGGGGCGTAGAAGGTGCGGACCTTGTCCCAGTAGTTGGCCGTCTCTTGCAGTTGGTCGAAGGCGAGGCCGGTGTCGCGGTCGGTGAACCGCATCGCCTCCACCAGCGCGTTCAGGCTCGGCTGGGCTGTGATGCCGGAGAGAGGCGCGAACGCACAGTCCACGATGTCCACGCCCTCGTCCGCCGCGAGCAGGTACGACGCCAGTTGCCCGCCGGCGGTGTCGTGGGTGTGGAAGTGAATGGGAACGTCGATCTCTTGCCGCAGCGCCCGCACCAGCTTCTTCGCGGCCGGCGGCTTGAGCAGCCCGGCCATGTCCTTGATGGCCAGCATGTGCGTGCCGCGCTTCACCAGTTCCTTCGCCAAATCGACGAAGTACTTCAGCGTGTACTTGTCCCGCTTCGGGTCGAGGATGTCGCCGCTGTAGCAGATGGCCGCTTCGCAGATGGCGTCGGTCTTCCGCACCGCTTCGATGGCGAGGGTCAGGTTCGGCAGCCAGTTGTTCGCGTCGAAGATGCGGAACACGTCCATGCCGTTCGCGGCCGCTTCCTTCACGAAGCCGTACACCACGTTGTCCGGGTAGTTCGTGTAGCCCACCGCGCTCGCGCTCCGCAGCAGCATCTGGAAGAGGATGTTCGGCACCCGCTGCCGCAGCTCGGCCAGCCGCGCCCACGGGTCTTCCTTCAGGAACCGCATGGCCGTGTCGAACGTCGCCCCGCCCCAGTTCTCGATGCTGAACAGCCCGGCGTGGTGCTCCGCGTACCGCGGGGCGACGTGTAGCAGGTCGTAGGTCCGCATCCGCGTGGCGAGCAGCGACTGGTGGGCGTCACGCATGGTGGTGTCGGTGACGAACAGCCGCTTCTGCTCACGCACCCACTTGGCGAAGCCGTCCGCCCCCAGCCTCTTGAAGATGTCTCGCGTGCCTTCGGGGCTGGTGTGCTCCTTGCCGTCGGCCCACGCGGTCGGGGTTTCGCCGGTGCCGACTGCCGGCCGCGATTTCCCTTTCACCTCGGCGTTGCCGTTCACGATCACGTCGGCCAGGTAGCTCAGCAGCTTGGTGGCGCGGTCCTGGCGGGTGTTCGGCTTGAACAACTCCGGCGTCTCGTCGAGGAACCGCGTGGTCACACCGCCGTCGAGGAACTCCGGGTGCAGGATCAGGTTCAACAGGAACGGGATGTTCGTCTTCACCCCGCGGATGCGGAACTCTTGCAGGCTGCGTTCCATCTTGCGGGCGGCGTCGACGAACCGCAGCCCGCCGGCCGTCACCTTCACCAGCATGGAGTCGTAGAAGGGGGTGATGACGGCCCCGTTGAACGCGGTGCCGGCGTCGAGGCGGATACCGGGGCCGCCACTCGATCGGTACGCCGAGAGCCGACCGTAATCAGGAACGAACCCGTTGGCCGGGTCTTCGGTCGTCACCCGGCACTGGATGGCATAGCCGTTGGTGCGGATGGCCGCTTGGTCGCCGAGCATCACCTCCGGGTGGCTCAGCGGGTGCCCCTGGGCGATGAGCAGTTGCGTGCGGACGATGTCGTAACCTGTGACCACTTCCGTGACCGTGTGCTCCACCTGAATCCGCGGGTTCACTTCGATGAAGTAGAACCGCTTGTCGGCGGTGTCGTACAGGAACTCGACGGTGCCGGCGTTGTCCAGCCCGACCGCCTTGCCCACCGCGATGGCGGCGTCGAGGATGCCTTGTCGAACGTCGTCGGGCAGGTTCGGCGCGGGGGCCAACTCCACCACCTTCTGATGGCGGCGCTGGATGGAACAGTCGCGTTCAAAGAGGTGAACCAGCCCGCCGTGCTTGTCGCCGAGCAACTGCACCTCGATGTGCTTCGCCTTCCGAACGAACTTCTCCAGGAACACGTCCCCGATGCCGAACGCCTGCTTCGCCTCCCGCTGCGCGGACTCGACCGCATCGACCAACTTGTCTTCGCTCTCGACCACCCGCATCCCGCGCCCGCCCCCGCCCATCGCCGCCTTCACCATGACGGGGTAGCCGAGTTTGGCCGCCAGTGCTTTCGCGTCGTCCGCCGATGACACCGGCTTGTCACCGCCGCTGAGGATCGGCACGTTCGCTTTGTGCGCGATGCCGCGGGCCGTGACTTTGTCGCCGAGCGATTCGAGGATCTCCGGCTTCGGGCCGACGAACGTGATGCCGGCCTGCTCGCAGGCGCGGGCGAACGCGGCGTTCTCCGACAGGAAGCCGTAACCGGGGTGGATGGCGTCCGCCCCCACTTGCTTGGCCAGGGCGACGATGGCGGGGGATGTCGAGGTACGAGCGGATCGGCTCGCCCTGTTTGCCGACCTTGTACGCCTCGTCCGCCTTGAAGCGGTGGAGGGCGAAGCGGTCTTCGTGGCTGAAGACGGCCACCGTGCGGATGCCCAACTCGTGGGCCGAACGGAACACGCGGATGGCGATTTCGGAGCGGTTGGCGACGAGCAGCTTGGTGAATTTGCGGACGGCGACCGGCATCGCGGCGAACCCTCGGCGGCGGAGAGAGGCGAGGGGGATGATAGGGAAATGCGTGCCGGTTTACCGCGAGGCACCGCCGAGCCGCGGAGCGGCGGGTGCCGGTAGCCTGGGGCTTCAGCCCCAGGAGTGTGAGCCGCAACACGGCCCGCCCCGGAGGGGCGGTTGCGGCGGAGGTATCGCCCCTCCGGGACGGGGTGCCGTTTGACTGCGGGTCCAGGGGTGTGGGGGGGGGCCCGCGCGACACCCCAGCGAACACGCCCCCCCCCCCCCCCC
>JANNQE010000780.1:0-2058 GCA_031441625.1 Planctomycetia bacterium | reverse complement strand
GGGTGTACCACGGGTTTGCGGAAATCCGCGTCCAGCGACAAGTCCTGTGCGCCAACGCCCAAGTTCATGCACCGTTCACCACGCCAACACCGGAATCATGCTGGAGTTCGCAGGATCAGGGCGATTGCACCCTCTCCAGGGTGTATCCTGCTCGCGAACGGTTGTCGGATATGATGGCCGAAACGGAGAGCGAAACTATGCCATCGTGGTTTTTCGGCGTGCTCGTGGAAGGCGCGATTCCCTTCGTGGGAGGAGTGTTCGCCACGTTGCTGGCATTACGCGTGGTGGGCCCGAAACCGGGGGTGAATCCGAAGCAAGACGACTGGCACCGCCGGTGGGGTGGGTTCATGCGCGTCTGCGGACCGCTGCTCGTGTTGTTCGCCGTCTTCTTGTGGGTGAAGGGATTCGTCTACCACACCGGGGCCGCATCTCCCGCAACGGCGGTCTGGAGCCGTCACAAGACCACAGACGGGACGGCGAGTGTAGAGTTTCCCGCACCGCCCGCCTCCGTGACCAAAGAGGCAGAGGGCGTGGTGAATCACAACGTGACCCTGTCCCAGAAGGACCGCGACCGGCACTTCATCTTGTCGTGGTCCGAAATCAGAGCAGTGGACGGTGTCACCGATGAGGAGTGGCTTGATCAACTACGGGACGGGATGCCTGCAATAACAGCCCAGCGCGGAATGCCGGTGACATTCGTGAGCGAGGAACCGTACTCTGAAAACGGCTGTTCCGGCCGAGTCTTCGTGTTCGACGCGAAAGGGAAGTACCTCCAGCGGATGAAGTGCCTGATCGTGAATGGACGGCTCTACCGGGCGACCGCTACCACGCCACGCAACCCGCAAGACGAGGCGGACGGGGTTCGGTTCGTTAGATCGTTCCGGCTGGAGAAGGTTGCGGAGACCCGGTGATTAACCTGCCAGAACTCTTTTTAGCGTCCCCAACAGCGTTTCTACTTCGGCGGGGGTGCCGACGCTCATCCGCAAGCCGTCGCCGTAGACGGGGTAGGACATGTAGCGAATCAGGATGTTGTTCGCCTTCAGCGCCTCGTAGACCGGCTTCAGCGGGCGGTCGTCGCGGCGGCACCAGACGAAGTTCGCACGGCTTGGTGTCACCGTGAACCCGAGTTCGGTCAGTTCCACCGTCATCCGCCCGCGGGTGGCGATCATCTTCGCCCGCACGCCGGCGTAGTAATCCTGATCCTCAATCGCGGCGGTGGCGGCGGCGAGCGACAACACGTCGCAGTTGTAGCTGTCCTTCACCTTCGTCAGTTCGCGGATCAGTTCCGGCGCGGCGACGGCGTACCCGAAGCGGATGCCGGCGAGAGCGAAATACTTGCTGAAGGTCCGCGTGACGATCAGGTTGGGGATTTTGCCCACCAGTTCTAGGCCGTTCCACTCGCAGAAGTCGGCGTAGGCTTCGTCGAGTACGAGCGGGCCGTTCACCTGTTCGGCGAACTTCGCCACCTGTTCGGGGCGCAGGGCGGTGCCGCTCGGCGAGTTCGGGTTGGCCAGGAACGTCAGGTGGGCACCCTTCACCGGCCACGGGGTCGGCGGCGTCCAGTCGGCGTTGAACGGCACCGTGACGAACTTCGCCCCCTGGATGTCGGCGAGCGACTTGTACAGCGAGTAGCTCGGCATGGGGGATGCCATCACCCCGCCCTCGGGCACGAACGCGCGGGTGAGGATGGTGAGGATGTCGTCGGAGCCGTTGCCGATGAGGATGGACTCGGGCGACACGCCGAGCACATCGGCGGCGGCGGTGCGAAAGGTGTCGCCGAGCGGCTGCGGGTACTTGCGGAGTGTGTCCCCGGTGAGGGCGGCGCGGACGGCGTCGAACACCTTCGGGCTGGGCGGGTACGGGTTCTCGTTGGTGTTCAGCTTGATGACGTGGGCGGCGTTGATCTGCTCGCCGGGAGTGTAGCCCGACATGTCGCGGATGTTGGGGCGCACGGGTGAGTCTCGGTTCGGACTGGAACCGTGAACGCAGCGACCGGGTGAGTTTGACCCACCCGGTCACTGCATTCACGGTTCCAGGGAGGTCATTTCTTGAGCGGGG
>JANNQE010000779.1:0-1998 GCA_031441625.1 Planctomycetia bacterium | reverse complement strand
CACCACTCGGGCGGCACGATCACCACCTCCGGCCGAATGTGGGCCGCGCCCGTCGGGCGGAACTGGACCCGCGCGACGCCCCTGGCCGTATCCCACGTTTGCAGCACGCCGTTGTTTTGAGCGTAACCGAGTAACTGCTGCCCGTCGGGCCGGAACCAGAGCTTCGTCACCGGGTCGCGCGGCACCGAATGCACGAGCGTGCGGAGGAAGCGTGGCGACAGCGGCTCGGGCGACGGCTCCGGCAGGGCGGGCTTCACTTGATACACGATGCGGGTGCCCGCCACGGGTACGCCCTGGACGCGCCCGCCGGCTAACGTCATCACCGCCGGCCCGTGCGGTGCGTCTTCGGGAACACAGAACATATGCCGGCGAACGCCCTCCTCCACCAGTTCATCGAATTTGAAGCAGGTGCGCGGCCGGGTTTCGCCCGCATAGGTGATCGTGACTTCGCCGACCTCGAGCGGTTTGGCTTCCACGCTCAGGGTGGTGCCCGGCTCGCGGCCGGGAATGGCCAACCCGGGGAACAGGTCGAACGACCGCCCGGGGTGCAGCACGCGCCGTTCGAGCGCCGGCCTTACCTGGAGAAAGCCCTGCGGCCGGAGGACGGGGGCGGCGGCCGGCGTGCGGGCAAACTCCAGAACGCCGCGGTCGTCAAAGCCCGACCCGCACTCGAGCGGCACGGTACTGCCCGGGGCGGTGACCTTCACGCCCACGCTCATCACGAGCCGGTCGGGGTCGGCTCCCGTAAACTGCTCGACTTGCTTTTCGATGAACTGGGCGATCTGGGTGGTGACCTGCTCGCGTTGTACGGATGAAGTCCCTGGAATAGAACGACTTCCGTCAATCGGAGCCAGCGGTCCTGAAGCCAGGGGCGGATCATGGACGACCTCGGTCCCTTTTGTTGTCAGAATCCCGCTTGTCCCGACACGGGAAAGCGGGGGCACGGGAATCTGACCGTGACCATGCGTTACGGGCTAAATCGGTCCCGCCGACTGCTCCGGTGCTCAACCTGCACGGCCCGGTTCTCGGAACGCAAGGGCACACCCCTGTTTGCCACCCGGCTCGCCCCGGCGACGGCGGTCGCGGTCCTCGCGCACGTCGCCGAGGGGATCGGCCTGCGCAAGACCGCTCGGCTGACCGGCGTTCACCCCGACACGGTCGCACGCTACACCCGCCGGGCCGGCGCTCACGCCCAACAGTTGCACGACGAACTCGTGGCTTTTTCCCCCGACGACCCAGGCGGTCCAATTCGACGAAAAATGGTCGTTCGTCGGCCAAAAGCAGAAGAACTGTGAACCCGACGACCGCCGGAACGGGGACTGCTGGGACCACGTCGCCTTCGACGCCGAGAACCGCTTGGTCCGGAGTCTGGTGGTGGACAAGCGGACGAGCGAAGCCAGCCACGAGTTGGTCCGCGACGTCCGGCGACGCACGGGCGGTCGGGTTCTGCGGTTGCTGACCTCGGACGAGTATCCCGTCGACGAAGAGGCCATTCGGGCCGCCTATGGCGTGCGGGTGGTGCCCCCCCGAACCGGTCGTCCCGGTCGGCCGCGTCAGCCGTACCAAGCGGTCCCACCCACGCTCACCTATGCAACGGTCCACAAAGAGAAGGAGCATCACCGCGTCGTGCGGGTGACGACCCGCCTTGTCTTCGGCACGCTGGCGGTCCTGGCACTGGCGTTGCTGGCGTCGCGGGTGAGTCAAACGGTGAACACGAGTTTTGTCGAGCGACACAACGGCACGGACCGGAACCGCAGTAGCCGAAAAGTCCGGAAGACGTACGCCTTCTCGAAAGACTGGGACAGCCATCGGGCGGCGACGCAGTTTAGTTACTACAGCTACAACTTCTGCTGGCCGGTGCGGACCCTCCGGCAACGGAATGAGGCCGGCCGGTGGCAGAAACGTACGCCCGCGATGGCCGCAGGGTTGACCGATCATGTGTGGTCAATCAACGAATGGCTGACCTACCCAGCCGTACAACGCAAGTAGGTCACCACC
>JANNQE010000778.1:0-3972 GCA_031441625.1 Planctomycetia bacterium | reverse complement strand
TTCATGTGCATCATGTGGGTCATTCTACCTTTTACCAACCCCAATATGGTATGGGCTTTTGCGGGTACAGGATTGCGAACCAACCTGACCGTCAACGAAATGACTCTTTCGAGCTTCCCCACGCCCTCGGCGTTCGTGCGGTCCAGGTTGCCCGTCGGCTCGTCGGCCAGCAGCAGCAGCGGGCGGTGAATCAGCGCCCGCGCCACCGCCACCCGCTGCCGCTCCCCGCCGCTCAGCTCGGCCGGGCGGTGCGTCAGGCGGTCGCTCAGGCCCACGCGGGTGAGCAGTTCGCGGGCATACGCCTGCGCTTCGCCCTTCTTCAGCGACTTGTTGACGAACGTCGGCACCAGCACGTTCTCCAGCACACTGGCCTGCGGCAGCAGGTGGTGGTCCTGGAACACGAACCCGATGCGGCGGTTGCGGAACGCGGCCAACTCCGCCGGCTTCAGGGAAAACGGATCGACGCCGTCGAGCGACACGCTCCCGGCGGTGGGCGTGTCGAGCGTGCCGAGGATGTGCAGGAGCGTACTCTTGCCCGACCCGGACGGCCCCATCACCGCCACCGCGTCGCCGTGGTTCAGCGTCAGGCTCACCCCGCCGAGCACCGGCAGCGGCCCACTCCGGGCGGCGTACTCCTTCCGCACGTCGGTCACGATCAGGCTCATTCGGGGGCTTCCAGTTTGGCCCGCAGGTCGGGCGGGATGGGGAGGGCTTCCAGGCCGTGCGGGGAAACTGTCTTGCAGTACACGGCGGTGATGCGACCGGTCGCCACCGGCTGCCCGGCGTGGGAAAAATCGAACCGATACGACAACGACTTCGTGCCCACCTTCTCCACCGTCACGCCGATGGTCAGTTCGTCTTGGAACCGGGCCGGGCGGGTGTAATCGCAGGTCGCGCTCACCCGCGGGAAGCCGAACCGCCCGCCGCCGTCCGCCGCCCACGTGACGCTCAGCCCGCGGGCGTTGAGGAACTGCGTCTCGGCCACTTCCATGAACCGGAAGAAGTTCGAGAAGTGCATGATCCCGGCCATGTCGGTGTCGCCGAACTCGACCCGGCGGGTGGTGGTGAACATGGTAGTGGGTCGCATGGTTGAGTGTGTTCGGCCAGAACGTCCGGTCGAGCAAGACTCAGGGAAACGAAGTCGTCGTGAATCGCACCGACCGCTTCGAATGACCACCGTCTGCGTGAGTGCTATGAATGTCCGTGCACGCTTGCCCTCTCAATCGCCTCTTGGACTTCTCGGTAGGTGTTGTTCATCTCTTCGGCCTTTTTCCGCGGCTTATTCGTCGCGAGCAACACCACCGGGAGCACGACGGCCAACACCACAATCCCGACCCCGATCCGCACGTAGTGGCGCAGAGCCCAACCCTGCTTCCCACGAAGCGGGTCCGGCGGATCCCAGTCGTTGTTCCATCGCGGCAGTGTCTCGAACGTCCGCATGACGAACCTCAACCCGGTCCTCTGGTCACTCCCGCGTGGGTCGGCGCGACGGCCGCCGTCGCTGGACCCACCCTACGGGTGCCACCAACATACTTCCCCAACAACTCCACCGTCGCCTCGGCCATGTGGCGGGCGGTGAACCGCTCGTGCAACCCGGCGTGGCCTTTCTTGCCGAGTTCGGCCGCCCGCGGCAAGTCGAGCAGCAGGCTCGCCAGGTGCGAATCCAACTCCTCCGGCCGTGCCGGGTCGTACATCAGACCGCCGCCGGTCGGGTCGATCAACTCCGGAAACGTGCCCGACCGCGGCTGCACCACCGGCACGCCGTTCGCCCACGCTTCGAGCACGTACAACCCCTTCGGCTCGCGGAACGCGACCGGCACGCTCAACACGTCGATGCCCTGAAAGAACTTCACCTTCGACGCCAGATCGGGAGCGGGCACGTGCTCGTAGTCGGCGGGTGAACTCAGCCCCGCGGCGGTCAACTTCTTCACTTGCTCGGCGAAGTACGGCTTGTACTTCTCGCCCATCCACCCGCCGAACAGGAACCGCAGCTTCTCCAACCCCGGCCGCTTCCGGAGCCGGATGAACGCCTCGACCGCGTTGTGAAAACCCTTCTCCGGGGCGAAGCGGGCGAAGAAGCCGAGGGTCGGCGGGCGGGCCGGGTCGCGGGGCGTCGGCGAGCCGTGCCCCTTGAGGTTCAGCCCCGGATAGACCACGCCGATTTTCGTCCGGTCGAGGCCGAGGTAGCTGCTCATGTACTCGGCGTAGTCGTGGCTCGTCGCCATGTACCCGCTCGTGTGCCGGTCGTTCTCTTGAATGAGCGCGACGCACCGCCGGCGGTCGGTGTCGGGCAGCGCGTCCAGAAACACGTCGTCGCCTTGAAGTGTGGTGATGACGGGCACGCCCAACCGCTCGCGGATGGCCGGCACGCACCCGGACAGCAGCGCGTTGGTCATCAGCACGGCGTCGGGTTTGACCTCCGACGCCAGCCAGTCCACCAGCTTGCCGATCTCCTTCTTGGCCCGCCCGTGGGTGCCTTGCAGCATGGCGGTGGTCAGGCCGCCGAGTTTACTGTAGTCGGTGCGGCCGACGAACCCGCCGGCCCACCGCAGCAGGGCGTTGCGGTTCAGCAGGCGGTCCACCGCCCCCGGCAGGTGGCGGAAGAGCCAGCCGGCGTTCTGCAAGTACACGTTCACCCCGCCGAGGAACACACGGCCGGTGCTTACGTCTTGCTCGTCGGTGGTGATGGGGGTATACGTCGGCACGAGCAGGGCGTCGTGGCCGAGCGCGCTGAGGGCCGCCGCCGCCGTGTTGTCGCGGAGGCAACTGCCGCAGAACATGCCGCCCGCCCCGGCCGTGATGCTGACGATCCGCATAAAGTCAGTCCGTCGCCATAGGGGTTGATAGAATAGCTACCACCGCCACCACCCCGGCTGACAGACGATTGTAGTTAACGACTGTGCCGATTCTGCCGGCCGCCCCGCCCTCCCCGCCGGCGACCACGAAAGCTTCACACGCCGTTCATCGGCCGTACATCCGATTGCCTATCCTGATAGGCTAGACTCGTTCGTCTCCCGTCGAGGGCCGGTCGTGACCCCCACCGACGCCGTCATCATCTCCGACCTGCACCTGGGCAGCGGCGTCTGTCAGGCGAAGGCCATCGTGGACTTCCTGGAAGGCATCCACCTCCGCCGGCTCCGCACGAAGCGGCTCATCCTGAACGGCGACGTGTTCGACAGCATCGACTTCCGCCGGCTGAAGAAGTCGCACTGGAAGGTGCTCAGCGTGTTGCGGAAGCTGGCCGACGAGATCGACGTGACGTGGGTGTGCGGCAACCACGACGGCACGGCCGAGATCGTGTCGCACCTGCTGGGGTTGGAGGTGGTGGACGAGATCGTGGTGCCGTCGGGCGACAAGCGGGTGCTGTTCCTGCACGGCCACCAGTTCGACCAGTTCATCGAGCGGCACCCGTTCGCCACGCGGCTGGCCGACAACCTGTACCGCATCATCCAGAAGATCGACCGCTCACACCGCTTCGCCAAGATGGCCAAGCGGCGGAGTAAGACGTTCCTGCGGAGCACCGAGAAGATTCGCGCGGGGGCGGTGAACCGGGCCAGGGAGTTGGACGCGGACGTGGTGTGCTGCGGGCACACGCACCTGGCCGTCGCCTTCCCCGAAGACCCACTGCCGTACTTCAACAGCGGGTGCTGGACGGAAAGCCCGTGCCACTACCTGACGCTCGCCGGCGGGGTGGTGTCGTTGAATGCCTACGACCCGTCGGCGGCGATGGCCGACACGCAGATTGATCTGCCCATCGGGGCGACCGCCGGGTAGGGCATTTTCAAGCTGGTTCGCGCCCTCCGGTCACAGGCCCGACCGTGAGGGAGGGCGCGTGTTGCTGGTTCGCGCCCACCCACACGGTCGGGCCACCGTTCCAGCCCCGAGCCGACCCCGACATCTACGCCCACGCCACCCTGTAAAAGCGCGTGTTAGTGTAAATGGTGGCGTCCCCCCGGTGGTTGGCCACGTCCC
>JANNQE010000777.1:0-1838 GCA_031441625.1 Planctomycetia bacterium | reverse complement strand
CGCGACCGCGAGGGAGCGGGTGACCCAAATCCCGCTCCTTCGCGGTCGCGGCTCGTCAGTTCTCTCGCCACTTTCAGCATCTCCTCGCTGAGATCCACGCCGGTGTACTCGAAGCCGAGCGGCACCAACTCGCGCGCCAATCGCCCGGTGCCGCACCCCAGGTCGAGCACCCGCCCCGGCAGCGGGAACCACCGCTGGCAATACGCTACGTCGAACGCGGCGAGCGGACTCGCCGCCATCATCGCGTCGTACCCGCCGACCATGTCGGCGGAGTTCATGTAGTCGTGCAACCCGCGGTCCACGCCGGCGGGCAGTTGCCAGTCTGGTATCATGACCGTGTTGTACGACCGACCCCGGCGGAGCGGCAGATGAGCGAGTACGGCGTCCGCATCAAGGACGTGAGCTTCGGGTACGAGGACTTCCGCTACCGCACGCCGATCAAGTTCGGCGGGGTGGCGCTCGACCGCGTCACGATTCTGAACGTGAACATGACGGTGGAGACGACGGGCGGGAAGGTGAGCCGCGGGTTCGGGTCGATGCCACTCGGCAACGTGTGGGCATGGCCGAGCAAGGAACTGAGCTACGAGCAGACGCTTGGCACCATGAAGCAAATCGCTCTCGTGTGCCGTGCGGGTCTGATGGATCACACCTTCTTCGGCCATCCCATCCTGATTGGTTGGCAGCAGGAAGACTTGATCACCGATGTCGATACTGTGGCGGGGATCATTGGGGTGGATCTTGACATTCCCCCGCTCGCGGCGATGGTGGTCAACAGCGCCTTCGATGCCGCCCTGCACGACGCCTACGGCAAAGCCTTCGGCCTGAACTGCTACCACACCTACGGCCCGCCGTTCTTCGACGACGACCTGGGGGATTACCTCGGCGACGAGTTCAAAGGTGAGAAGTTGACGAACTACATCACCCGTGAGCCGCAGCCGTCGCTGCCGCTGTACCACCTCGTCGGGGCACTCGACCCGCTCACACCCGCGGAGGTGACGGAGCCGGTCGGCGACGGGTTGCCCGAACACCTCGGCGAGTGGATCACCCGCGACGGGTTGACGCACCTGAAAATCAAGCTGAACGGCGACGACGCCGGGTGGGATGTGGCCCGCGTGCTGGGTGTGGACCGCATCGCCACTGCCACCGCCGAACGCCAGTTTCACTACTCGCTCGACTTCAACGAACGCTGCCGGAACGTCGAATACCTGTTGGATGTGCTGAATCGGGTGAAAGAACAGTCGCCCGCTGCGTTCGCCCGCATTCAATATGTGGAACAGCCGACGGCACGCGATCTGCGGGCAAACCCGGACAACCGCATGCACCGGGCGGCCGAACTGGTGCCGGTGGTGATCGACGAATCGCTGCTGGATTTGGAAACGCTGCTGCTCGCCCGTGAGCAGGGGTATTCCGGGGTGGCGTTCAAGGCGTGCAAGGGGCAGACGCAATCGCTGCTGCTCGCGGCGGCGGCCCAGAAGTTCGGCCTCTTCCGCTGTGTGCAAGACCTGACGTGCCCCGGTGCCAGCCTGATCCATTCCGCGGGTTTGGCGGCGCACATACCGGGAGTCGCGGCGATTGAGGCGAACTCGCGGCAATACTGCCCGGCGGCGAACGAACAGTGGGAAAAGCGGTTCCCCGGTGTGTTCAGCGTGCGGAACGGCCGGATGAACACGGCCCTCCTGACCGGGCCGGGCTTGGGTGCGGTTGAGTAGGGTGGCACAGGCAATCTTGCCAGTGTGGTGCGCTAACAGGCAACAAAGCCTGTGCCACCTGTACTGTCCGAATTTGGTCGTTACGGAAAAATACTTACCTCGAACTCCTTTCCAAGACTTTTCGACTTC
>JANNQE010000776.1:0-10455 GCA_031441625.1 Planctomycetia bacterium | reverse complement strand
AGGACCCCAGACGAGTTCGAGCGGACGAAGAACCCGGATAACCGCTCACTCACTGTCCACTTTCCTTGGGGAAGATCATGAGACCCCACTCACTACGTTCGGAGTTCCAGAGTGCCGCTCGGCAAGCGGCACCTACTTTGGCTCACTTCTTCAGCTTCACCCGCGCCCACTCCTCGTGGAACAGCCCGCTCCCTTTGGTCGATTCGAACTTGGTCGGGCGGGGCTTGTCGGCCGGGCCGTAGCACAGCTTCAGGGTGTCGGCCGTGACTTCGTAGATGCCGTGGACCTTCTTGCCTTCGCCCACCCCGCTGCCGATGGTGAGGGCGAACGTGCCGCCCTTCTCGTCCACCGTCAGGGCGGCCACCGACAGCCGCTTGCCCACCAGTTCGACCGGGTCGGTGATGACGTACAGCTTGTACTCGCCGTTCTCGATGGACAGGCGAATGCTGTCGCGGCTCTTGGCGTCGCCCATCATCTCGGCCCCGTCGCACACGCACGACTTGGGTGCCCACACGCCCACCCACTCCTTCGGGGTGGGGGCGGGCGGGTCGCCCGCCGGCAGCTTGTTCACCGGCGCGGGCACCTGGGCCGCCGCCTGCGGCTCCGGCCCGCACCCGACCGCCGCCATCACCGCCACCGTGCCGCCGAGCAGGAGAAGTTTGCGCACGCCGATGCCCTCCGCGAATCGCGTGAGCGGGTTATGCCGACACCCGTCGGACGGGTCAACCGGAGTTCGCCCGGTGGGGTTGACTCTCGCCGAGAGTCGGGTCTGTTAGGGTGGCCGACTCTCGCCGAGAGTCGGACGGGGGCCGACGCCTGGGAAGCCGGCGTGGAGCGTGTGATGGCCTTCACCAACTCCACGCTCGTCACACATGCCGACTCCCCGTCCGACTCTCGGCGAGAGTCGGCCACCCTCTCCGACCCAGCGGCTCACGCCGCTCGGCTCGCCTGTTCAATTCCCGGTGGGGTTGACAGCCCACGTCCGGTGTGCGGACAATCGGCCGTCGCCACGGAGGGCACCACCGATGACCAGCAGCCTATTGCCGTTCCCCACCACGCACCTGCTCGCCCCGGCCCCGCGACCCGCCTTCGACCCCGGCTACGCCGCTCTGGGTTTACTCACCCGACTGCGGGATGCCTTCGCCGCGTCCGCCCGGCTGATTGGGGAATGCCGCAAGCGACACGCCCGCGCGGCCGGCCGATGGGGCGTGCCGGCGCTCTTCTTCTTCGACACCCCGGCCACCGAAATGGCCACCTTCCCGCAACCGCACCTCGACGCCCTCGCCCCGAAGATGCCGGCCGAAATGAAGGCGTGGGAGTCGCTGCCCGACCTGCTCGACGACGCGCTGACACTACTGCCGGCGGCGGTGGGGGTGCGACGAACGGCGCGGGCCATCGACGGACTGCGGGAGCGGGCGGCGGAGTTGGCCGACGTGCTGCCGGCGGCGAAGGAACTGTGCGACCTGTTGGCCGTGCCCGACGATCAGGTGGTGCTGGCGATCCATCCGGCGAGCCACACCGGGGTGCGGGTGGTCATGCGTGGCATTGCCGAGGTTCACCAACTGCACGTGCTGCTGGCGAACGAGTGGACCGGCCCGCAACCGGATTCTCGCATCGTGGACGCCTGCCGCGACTCCCGCCCCGACCCGGACGCGAGCGTGTTCCTCGCCCGCTGGCAGATGTTCCACCCGTCGGCGTTGCGACCGGACGGCACGTTGCCCCGCGGGTTCAGCGGGTCCGACTCGTGGGTGTGGGGCGAGCGGTCGCCGACGGTGCTGCCGCTGGTGAAGGGCGAGCGGGTGGTGCTGCTGGGCGAGCCGACCTACCGTGCCGGGTGGGAGGTCGCCCGCAAGTTCCCGCGGATGAACGGCGAACTGGACGTGACCGAGCGGCTGACCGCGGCGGAAGTGACGGAGTGGCTGGCCAAGCGCTGCCCCGCGTTGCCGAAGATGCGAGAACGAGTCGCGGCGTGAATGTGTTTGTTGACCCGTTGCGCCGAGGCGGATATCGTTCGGGTATGGACTACGCGCACATCATCACCGTCGAGCCGGGCAAGCGGAGTGGGCAGCCGTGCGTCCGCGGGATGCGGATCACCGTCCGCGACGTGCTGGAATACCTGGCCGGCGGAATGTCCGTCGATGAACTGATTGCCGACTTCCCCGAACTGACCGCTGAAGACATCCGCGCTTGCCTGGCATATGCCGCCGAGCAACTCGCGCCGAGGGCGGCGGCGTGAGCCTGCTCTTCGATCAGAACCTGTCACGTCGATTGCCGGCACTGCTCGCCGCCGATTTCCCTGGCTCAGAACAAGTGCAGACGGCCGGATTAGCCACTGCCGACGACCAAACGGTTTGGGCTTACGCCGCCGCTCGCGGTCTGTCGGTGGTGTCGAAGGACACCGACTTCCGCGACCTGTCGGATGCGCTCGGCTCACCGCCCAAAGTGATCTGGTTGCGAGTGGGCAACTGTCCGACGCAGGTGGTGGAAACGCTGCTCCGGTCTCGGGCGTCAGACGTGCAGGCGTTCCTCGCCGACCCGACCGCGGCGCTTCTCGAACTGCCGTGACCTACAGCATCGCCACGCTCTCCGTGGCTGCCTTCACCGTCGCCGTCACGTCGTCGTCGGTCATCGCCCCGCAGGTGAACGCCGCCTCGTACTGACTGCACGGCAGGTACACGCCGCGGTCCATCATCGCCCAGAAGAAGCGGGCGAAGCGGTCGGTGTCCGAGGTGGTGGCGGTGGTCAGGTCCGTCACTGGAGTGCCGGTGAAGAAGAGCGTCCACATGCTGCCCACGCGGTTGAACTGATACGGGATGTTGGCGGCCTTGCACGCCGCGGTTAGCCCGGCTTCGATCTTCGCACTCATCGCGTCGAGCCGCTGGTACGGTGGGTTGGTCTTCAACTCCGTCAGCGTGGCGATCCCTGCTGCCATCGCCACCGGGTTGCCCGAGAGCGTGCCGGCCTGGAACACCGGACCCGCCGGCATCACCTTCGCCATCACGTCCTTCCGCCCGCCGTAAGCGCCCACCGGGTAGCCGCCGCCGATGATCTTGCCCAGCGCCGTCATGTCCGGCGTGTCGCCGAGGAGTTGCTGCGCCCCGCCGTAGCTCAGGCGGAAGCCCGTCATCACTTCGTCGTAGATGAGCAACGCCCCGTGCTGGTGCGTCAACTCCCGCAACGCCTTGCGGAACTCGGCGGTGGGCACCACCAACCCCATGTTGCCGACGACCGGTTCGAGCATCACGCCGGCGATCTGGTCGCCCTTCACCGCGAACAGGTCCGCCAACTTCTGCGGGTCGTTGTACGGCAGCACCACGGTGTCCTTCACCGCGCCGGCGGTCACGCCGGGGCTGTTCGGCACGCCGAGCGTGAGGGCACTGCTGCCGGCGCTGACCAGCAGTGCATCGACGTGCCCGTGGTAGCAGCCGGCGAACTTGACGACGATGTCGCGGCCGGTGAACCCGCGGGCCAGCCGCAGGGCGCTCATCGCCGCTTCGGTGCCGCTCGACACGAACCGCACCATCTCGATTGACGGCACGGCGTCGATGACCAGTTCGGCGAGTTGCGATTCGGCCTGGCACGGGGCGCCGTAGCTGGTGCCGCGGCGGAGGGCGGTGGTGGTCGCGTCCACCACCTTCGGGTGGCAGTGGCCGAGGATCATCGGCCCCCACGAGCCGATGAAGTCGAGGTACTTGTGGCCGTCGAGGTCGTAGAGGTACTGGGCGTCGGCGCGGTCGATGAACAGGGGCGAACCGCCGACCCCGCCGAACGCGCGGGCCGGGCTGTTCACCCCGCCGGGGATGACGCCGCGGGCGCGGTCGAACGCGGCCAGCGAGCGGGGGCGAGAAACCGTGGTGTACGACGGGGGCATAGGTCGGGTGCGTGTGTTGGGATTGGTGGGAATGTTGTACGCGACGTGCCACCTGTTACTGACCTTCGGGAAAGCAATGTCACTGATCGCGGTCAGCCGCCCCAGGCCGAAGGCCTGAGAGTGTTCAGCCCAGGGCAACGCCCTGGGAACCCGGCCCCCGACCGAATCCACCCTGAAAGGGTGGGAGAACTGGCAGGCCTTCAGCCTGCGGGGTGGTGCACACGCCCACCCAGGGCGGTGCCCTGGGCTGAGGACTCCGAGGCCTTCGGCCTGTGAAGCTGTGGTCCGACTGGCATTCCGTTCCTGAAGGTCAGTAGCCCGACGCGCGAGCGAGGGCCCGGCGACCCGTCGGCACAACCCAGCGGCCCTCGCTCGCGCGTCGGGCTCACTGCCTCTGGCGTTGCCAACCTGACCGTCAGTAACACGTCTCTACGACACCGAGGGAAGGCCGCGCGCCACCGCACCCACTTTAGCGGGTCAGCAGGAACACGGTGACGAGTGCCGCTGCCACACACACACCAACCGCTCCGGCCAACAGCCAGTGCTTCCGCGTCGAAGTCGTGGTCGGGCGCACGAGTGTCGGCTGCGTCACGCGGACAGTGTCCTGCGGCAGCACTTCCGGGCGGATCGTCGGCACTTCGGCGGTCGAGCTTCTTCCCGCCGTGATGCGGACGGTCGGCGGGTCGAGTGATTGAACCGGGCCGGGGGTCGTCGGCGTGCCCTCCGGCGGGGTGTCGTCGGCGGGGCGGTCGAGGCGGGCGAACAGGTGGTCGGCGAACGCGGGGTCGGCCCAGCGGGCGAGCAACTGGGCGGCGGCGGCGGGCGTGGGCGGTCGGCGGTCGGGCCGGTGGGCGAGCATGGCGGCGACGACGGCGGACAGTTCTTCGGGCACGTCCGGGCGGAGGTGGTGAATGGGCGGAGGGGCGGCGTGCGGCTTACCCCGCACCCGCTCGAACACGTCGGCGTGCCGGAACGGCGGGTGACCGGCGAGCAGGAAGTAGAGCGCGCCGCCGAGCGCGTACACGTCCGCCCGGCAGTCCACCGCCGACCCGTCGGCGATCTGTTCCGGGGCGACGTAGGCGGCCGTGCCGAGCAGTTGCTTGCCGGTCACGGAAGCGAGGCCGGGGTTCCGCGACAGCCGCACCAGCCCGAAGTCGAGGACCTTCAATTGGCCGTCGCGGGCCAGCAGCAGGTTGGCCGGCTTCACGTCGCGGTGGACCAGCCCGGCGTCCCAAGCGTGTTGGAGGGCGAGCGCCGCCTGCCGCCCGCACTCGGCCGTCGCCTCGGCGGTGAACGTGCCGCCCAGGGCCACGGCCGCCTGCAAGCTCACCCCGTCCACGTACTCCATCGCCAGGAACGGCGGGCGGTCGGTACAGCCGGGGTCGTAATCGAACACCCGCACCACGTTCGGGTGGCACAGGCGGGCGACGACGGCCGCCTCGCGGCTCAGGCGGGCACCCGCCTGCGGGTCGTCGGCCGAGTCGTCGTGCAGCACCTTCACCGCCCGCCGCTCGCCCGTCGGCGTGTGCTCGGCCAGGTACACCCCGCCGGCCCCGCCCTCACCCAGCCGCGCCAACAGGCGGTAGTCGGCGAGCACCAGCCCGTCGGCCCGCCCGTCCAGAATCTCGTCCGCCTGGAAGCGGGTGAGCAGCCCGCACGCGACCGCACGGTCGGCGACCCGCAAGGCGGTCAGGGCCACGTGCCCGCGGACGGTGGTGACGAACCCCTTCAGGCGTGCGGCGCCCACCAGCCGCTGTTCGCGGACGGCCGAAACGAACTCCTGCGGGGTCTGAAGGGTGGGCATCGGGATTCGTGTGACGACGTACTCGTGCGACTTTAGAACACGCCGCCGGCCGATTCGCCGGATCGGGTGGGATTTTCCGGTGCGTGCGGACAATCCGGGCGGAGTTCGCGTGCTAGGGTTGCCGGCTCGCGCTCCGCCACGGGAGACCGTTCATGCTCCGCCGCCGTCCGCCCGCCCGCCGCCGCGGGACCGCCACCGTCGAGTTGGCTCTGGTCATGACGTTCATCGTCGTCCCGCTCACCCTCGGCCTGTGGGAGATGGGGCGGTACGTGCAGGTGCAGCAGATGGTGGCGAACAGTGCCCGCGAGGGCGCCCGCATGGCGGCGCAGGCCGTCACCATCAACAGCGCCGGTGCGAACACGCAGATCGTGACGGTCGTGGCCAACCCGAGTGCGAATCCGGGCAAGCTGCCGAGCGTGAAGGGGGCGGTCATGCAGTACCTGGCCGGGCAGGGGCTGACCAACCTGCGGTACGAGGACGTGGACGTGGCGTTCACCTACCTGCCGGCCCAGCCGGGCGACCCGGCGATGGTCGGCACGCCGGGGACCGTCGAGCCGTACCAGGGCGTGCAGAACCAGCGGTTCCGGGTGACGGTCACCATCTCGGACGAGACCACGCCGGGGTCGGGCACCCTCAAAGCGGTGGGCAGCCGCCCGCTCCGCGAGCGGGTGCTGTGGACCACCCTCGGGTTCGTCCGCCCGGACACCGTGCGGTATCAGGTGGAGTGGGTGATGATGCTCGACCGCCCGTTCACCCTGAACGCGACCGTGCCCACCTGGTGACGGGCGGGTCGGGCGAACCGCGGGTGTGAACCCGCGGGTGACTGTTGCGTACCCAGGCGGCTGACGCCGCCGGTTCACCGTGCCGGAGACCCGCCATGCGCTCGATCACTCACCGCCGCCGCCGCCGCTTGCGGAGCGGGGCCACGCTCGTCGAGACGGCCCTGGTGCTGTCGATCCTGCTGCTGTTCCTGTTCGGCATCTTCGAGTACAGCCGCTACCTGCTGGTGAATCAGATGCTGGCGAACGCCGCCCGCGACGGGGCGCGGTACGCCTCCACCAACGTGGACAAGTCGAACACCTTCCTAACGACGGACGAGGCCGGCAAGACGTGCATCCGCGACTACGTCATTCAGGAGTGCAAGGGGGCGGACAAGTGGGTGGAGGGGTTCACCGTGGACGCCTTCCCGTGCGACAACTCGGACGTGAACGGCTCCTACGCCAACCCGCCGCAGCTCAAGCCGAAGACCGGGTGGCCGACGACGGTCGCCTGGAACGAGGCGTCGTTCACCGACCGCCTGGCCGTGCGGATCACCTGCACGTACCGCCCGGTGCTGCCGGTCGTGTGGCTGCCGCAGGCGGGCAACGGCGGGTTCGTGGTCGGCTTCTACGGCAGCAACAGTAGCGCCGTGCCGCTCACCATCACCGCCGCCACCGGGTCGGAAGGGTAGTCGTCGTGGAACCGGGAACGCAGTGCCCGGGTGCGTTCCCCGTCGGCCCACCCGGTCTGTCTGTTCACCCGGTCACTGCGTTCCCGGTTCCAATTGATCGCCCAGGAGACACCGCCGTGCGCGTCCGCCTCACGTCCGCCCGCCGCCGCGGGAACATCCTGCCGCTGTTGGCGCTCACCGTCACCCTCCTGTTCGCGTTCGTCGCGCTGGCCATCGACGTGGGCGTGCTGACCATCGCCCGGACGGAGGCGCAGAACGCGTGCGACGCCGGCGCGCTGGCCGGCGCGCGGGTGCTGCACAACCGCCCCGGGCACGTGGACAACGACAAGGGGGACGCCGCCACAGTGGCCCAGAACACCGTCTTGCAGAACATCAACGTGTACGTACAGACGGACCGCAAGTACACGGTGGCGGACAACATGACGTTCCCCACCGGGAACGCCATCGACGCCGGCCAGTACACGTACAACACCACCCTGCAGCGGTTCGAGCCGAGCTTCCCGGCCACCAACGGGGGGGTGTCGTGGACGGCCGTGCGGGTGCGGCTGCGGGGCGACAACCCCACCTTCTTCGCCAAGGTGGTGGGGGTGAACAGCATGCCGTGGGAGACGTACGCGGTGGCCGCCCACCGCCCGCGGGACATCGCCATCGTCCTCGACTACTCCGGGTCGATGCAGTTCGGCAGTCAGTTCAACTGGGAGGGGGCGTGGGGCGGGTCGAACGGGCAGGTGCGGGGGACCATGAACCCGGACCCGGCGTACCCGCAGTTCGGGCACTACTGGCGGTACACGCAGTACAGCACCACCACCGGCCTGACGACCGGGAACGCCACCGCCGCCACCCCCGGCAGCCGCCCGAACCCGCTCCGCACCGAGAACTCGTTCGTCATGGGGTCGGGCGAGGTGCAGGCGGTGGCCAACCTGACGGTCGAGACGAACAGCGGCCCGCCCATGATCCTCGACTTCCGCATGTCGCCCGACAACGTGAACAACCCGAGCTCGCCGGCCGCCACCGTCACCCCGGCGAACATGTGGAACGCGTTCAACCGCTGGATGCGGGCCACCCCGGCGGTCGAGAACGTGTTCACCGACCCGGCCTTCCGCCCGGCCGCCAGCGCCGGCACGAACGTCGGCGCGTACGTCAACCGCACGTTCAACTGGAGCAACTACGACGCGTTCGACAAGACCAACCAGTTCGGGCCGACCCCGGCCCCGGACTCGTTCGCCCAGCAGTCGGACGCCGACGCCCCTTACGTGGGCGACCGCTCGCCCCGCAAGGGCGGGCAACTGTTCACCGCGCCCACTACCTGGGACCCGGCCACCGCCACCGGTGCCGCCCGCGACGTGCGGGACGTGCTGTCGGCCGCCACCGCCGGCAACACCACCCTCATCCCGCTCGCCGCCCGCACCATCGCCCCGACCACCGTGCCCGGCGGGTACACGTTCCCGACGTTCGGCGACGGCGGGACCAGTTGGAACAACTTCCGCGACGACGTGTGGGAGCGGTACGGGTACGACCTGGACGTGAGCCGGTATTCGGGCACCAGCCCGGCCGTGCCCAGCCGCACGCAGGCCGCCCTGCGGGGGAGCGGCCTGTTCCAGGGGTACAGCATGGGGCCGGCGTACTACGGCAAGACGTTCTTCCAGTGGCCGCCCGACCCGCGGTTCGACACCGCCGCCGACCTGACCGCCCCGGCGACCACCGGCAGCCCGGCGTTCGACACGAGCGGGCGGGCCATGTGCGACTGGCGGCGGCGGTTCTTCTACCGCGGGCACGCCACCGGCGGCAACTCGTCCGAGACGAACACGGCCAACCGGTTCGACCCGCAGGGGGACAACGACCTGACCGTGGCCGCCGACCAGAGCGTCAACCAGAGCCTGCTGAACAACGGCACCGGCCGCACCCTGGCCAACCCGTCGAACGCCGGCGGCCTGCGATACCGGGTGAACTACCGGGCCGTGCTGGCGTGGCTGAGGAGTGGCCCGCAGGCGCTGCCGCCCAACCTGCGGGCCGGCCGCATGTTGTATTACACCAGCATCCCGAACGACGTGGACGACCTGACCAACCGGGACAAGCGGTTCTGGCGGGACTACATCGACTTCGTCCTCGGGTACACCGCGAACAACGGGGCGTACGACCCGCAGAACAACCTGGCCGGGAACGAGACGAGCGGGTTCCCCGAGGGGGCCACGCCGGCCGTGCAGGCCACCGCCGCGTTCACCCCCGCCGGCGCGCCGGGGGCCAACCCCCGCCCGTACATGAACTCCACCGACAACCCGAGCCGCCCGCGACTGCACTTCTGGTTCGGCCCGTACTCGATGCTCAACTTCCTCTCCTCCAGGCAGGGGTCGAACGGCGGGCGGAACTACTGGCTGGCCGGCACCGTCCACGAGGCCCAGTGCTGGCAACTGAAGGCGGCCATGAACTCGGCCCTGGACGACATCAAGAACAACCACCCGAACGACTTCTGCTCCCTCGTGTACTTCTCCAACTACATCTTCAACACCCCGCGGGTGCGGATGGGGCAGGACTTCGAGGCGCTCAAGCTCTCCCTCTTCTACCCCAACTTCAACCCGGACGTGGGCACCGCGCACAGCAACTTCATCACCGCCATCAAGGGCGGGAACACGACCACCGAGATCCGCCCGTACGACGCCAACCTGGGCAACCGACTGGTGGGCAACATGCCGAACGCGAACGGCGGCACCGACCCGGTGAGCGGCATGGCCATGGCCTTCAACACCCTCTCCTGGTCCACCTCGGCGTACAACGCCCGCAGCCCGAACGGGGCGGTGAACGGCGGCACCGGCCGCCGCGGGGCGGCCAAGATCGTCATCTTCGAGACGGACGGGGTGCCGAACGGGCGGCCGGGGTGGACGTACTCCGGCACTGGGTTCAACACGTACTTCGCCGAGGGCGGCGGCAACCCCGGCAGCAGCGCGGCCGACGACGCCGTGCAAGTGGTCAACCGCATGCGGCAGAACGCCGGCAGCGGCGGGTTCAGCCTGCCCAGCGCCCCGTGCCGGGTGTTCGCCATCGGGTTCGGCGACCTGTTCGCCATCACCCCGGCCACCACCGCCGCCACCGACGCCCGCACCTTCCTGCTGAACGTGCAGAAGGCCGGCGGCACGTCCGCCGCCACCGACACCGCCCTGCCCGCCGGGCACATCATCACCGGCCCGTACCAGACCCGCATCGACAACATGAAGGACACCCTCCAGCGGATCATGCAGTCGGGCGTGCAGGTGACGCTCATCCAGTAAGCCGGAAAGCTGGAACCGGGAACGCAGGGGTCGGGGGGGGTGGTCTCCCGGGCAATGCGGTGCCGGG
>JANNQE010000775.1:0-8501 GCA_031441625.1 Planctomycetia bacterium | reverse complement strand
GTTGCGATTCCCCCACAGTGACGACCACGAAGAGGCCGACCACTCCACCTCCCCCCCGGTGGGGGAGGTCGCCGGGGTGAAGGGAGTGAACCCGGCGGGTGGGGGGTGACTGCCGACATCCTCCACCGGCACACGCTCACCCCCGCAGGGCGATCGCCGTCGCCGTCGCAAAGAGCCGCGAGTAGCTGAACGACACCAGCACCCGCGTCACCCCGCGGGCCTTCATCCGCACTTCGGTCGCCCCGCGGACCGTCACCTTCGGATCGATGGCGCTCGCGCACTCGATGACCACGTCCCGCCAGTCGATGCCCCGCTTCCACTTCATGCCGAGCGAGCGGAACACCGCCTCTTTGGCCGCCCAGATGCCGGCGTAGAACTCGGTGCTGTGCGTGCGGGCGGCACAGTACGCCGCCTCTTCCGGCGTGTACACCTCGCCGACGAACTTGTCGGCGTGGGTGTCGATCAGCTTCCGCACCCGCGGGCAGTCCATCAGGTGCGTGCCGAGGCCGACGATGTCCATGACCGGGACCGGGTACGAAGGAGAGGTCGTTCTACCCGTCGCGGAGGGGGATTTCACCCCGTCCGCTTGCGTTCGCCACACGGCGTGCGAGAATACGCTTGTGCGCGATCTCCCGCGCACTCCACATCGCTCCAGGTTCTCGCCATGTCCATTCCACCTCGAACCCGCGCCGGGTTCACGCTCATCGAGCTGTTGGTGGTCATCGCCATCATCGCCATTCTGATCGGGCTGCTGTTGCGGGCCGTTCAGAAGGTGCGGGAGGCGGCCGCCCGCATGCAGTGCAGCAACAACCTGAAGCAGATCAGCCTGGCCACCCACGGGTATCAGGACGCCAACGGCCGGCTCCCGGACATGGACCGCTATTACGCCACCACCTTGCCGAGAGGGCCGGTCTTCTACCTGTTGCTCCCGTACATCGAGCAAGACAACCTCGTCCGCATCTCGAGCAACAACGCGTACGCTCAGATCACCAGCAGCGGTACGCAGACCCGCATGGCCTGCACCTATCCAATCAAGACATTCTTCTGCCCGTCGGATGCCACTTGGGCGGACGCCGGCATCTGGCGGCCGGGGTGGGTGGGCAACGAGGACCCGGCCGGGCTGTGGATGCCGGGCAACTACGCCGCCAACTTCCAGGTGTTCGGCAACCCGAGCGCCGGGAACGCGATCCCCGCCAACATGCTGTCCACCTTCAACCTGACCACCATCACCGACGGCACCTCGAACACCGTGTTCTTCGCCGAGCGGTTCCGCACCTGCAACCAGAACTACTCTCCGCTGTGGGGGCACGGGGCCTGGAACGTGACCTACATGCCCATCTTCGCCTACGGGTCGGCGAACGGGGCGACCGGGTACACGGCCAACTCGGCGTTCGCCGGCATGGTGGGCACGAACGCCAAGCCGCAGGTGATCCCCCAGCGGCAGTGGAGCACGCAGTGCAACCCGGCCCTCACGCAGGTGATCCACTCCGGCAACCTGCTGGTGGGCGTGGGGGACGGCAGCGTGCGGGGGGTGAACGCGAGCGTGTCCGCCGCCACCTGGTGGTCGGCCCTCACCCCGACCGGCGGGGAAGTGCTCGGCAGCGATTGGTAACACCACACCCGGAGTCGCTCATGCGCCGTTGTCTCGCCCTCCTACCCGCGCTCCCGGTGGTCATCACCCTCGGCTGCGGGCCAAACACCCCGACCGAGTACACCGGCCCGGCCATCACGCCCGTCACGGGCAAGACCGTGCCCGGCGGGTATGGCCCGCCGGGTGAAGGCCCACCCGAGGGGGGAACCAAACCCCCGGCCAAGCCGCCAGGCACGCGTTGACCTGACACCGGCCGAACCGCGTGCCGTACAATACTCCTTCCGCTGTGATTCGCCGTCGGAAGGAGTCGCCATGTCTCGTGACCTGCTGTCCGACCTGACCCCGGAGCAACGGGCGGCGGTGGAACACACCGAAGGTCCGCTGCTCATCCTGGCCGGGGCCGGGTCGGGCAAGACTCGCGTCATCACCCGGCGGGTGGCGTACATGCTGCAATGCGGGGTGCGGGCGGGCAGCATCCTGGCTATCACGTTCACGAACAAAGCGGCCGGCGAGATGAAGCAGCGGGTGGACGCCATCGCCCCCGGCAACAAGGTGTTCATCAGCACCTTCCACAGCCTCGGCGCCCGCCTGCTGCGGCAGTACGCCGACCGCCTGAACATCGACCGCAACTTCACCATCTACGACATCGACGACCGCAACAAATTGGTGCAGGCCGCCCTCGACCGCGTGGGCATGGACAACACCAAGTTCACCCCCGACCGCCTGGCCGGGGCGATCAGCAAGGCGAAGAACGCGCTGATGACGCCCAAGCAGTACGAGCAGCAGGCCCGCGACTTCTTCAGCCAGACCGCCGCGAAGGTCTACTTCGACTACGAGAAGCGGCTGCGGACCGCGAACGCGATGGACTTCGACGACCTGCTCTACCTGCCGGCGATGGCGCTCAAGATGAACGAGGAGTTCCGCGCCGAACTGGACGCGCGGTTCAAGTACGTGCTCATCGACGAGTACCAGGACACCAATCAGGCGCAGTACGAGATCGCCCGCCGCCTGAGCATCCACCACCCGAACCTGTGCGTGGTCGGCGACCCGGACCAGAGCATCTACAAGTGGCGGGGGTCGGACATCCGCAACATCCTCGACTTCGAGCGGGACTTCCCGGCGGCGAAGGTCATCACCCTGGAACAGAACTTCCGCAGCACGAAGACCATCCTGCACGCGGCCAGCACGGTCATCGACCACAACAAGCAGCGGAAGAAGAAGTCGCTCGTGACGGGCAACCCGACCGGCGAGCCGGTGCGGGTGCTCACCTACGACAGCGGGTTGGACGAGGCCGAAGGGGTCGTCGTGCGGATCAAGCAACTGGTGAGCGAGGGCAAGTTCCGCTACCGCGATCACGCCATCTTCCTGCGGATCAACGCCCTGTCGCGGACGCTCGAATCGGCCTTCGTCAAGCACGCCGTGCCGTTCCAGATCGTGAAGGGCCTCGCCTTCTACGACCGCAAGGAGAACAAGGACATCCTCGCCTACCTACGACTGCTGCTCAACCCGAACGACACGATCAGCTTCCTGCGGGCGGTGAACGAGCCGGCCCGCGGCGTCGGCAAGGTGTCGCTCGACCGGCTTGTGAGCTGGGCCAATGACAACGAGCTGTCACCGGCATTGGCGTGCGCGCAGGTGGCCCGCCTGCCGGAGATCAAGGGGAAGGCGGCGGCCGGCCTGCGGGGGTTCGCCCTACTCATGACCGACCTGCGGGCGAAGCTGGATCTGCCGCCGCACGAGGTCATCCGCGAGGTGCTGGACAAGAGCGGCTACCGCAAGATGCTGCTCGAAAGCACCGACGACGCCGACGCCGACCGGCTGGCGAACATCGAGGAAATGATCACCGCCGCGAAACAGTTCTCGGACGAGGACAGCAGCCGCACGCTGTCCGACTTCCTCGAAACGATCACCCTGGCGAGCGACGTGGACAGCCACGACGAGCAGTCCGATCAGGTGAGCGTGATGACCTTCCACGCGGCGAAGGGGCTGGAGTTCCCGGTGGTGTACATGCTGGCGTGCGAGCAGGGCATCCTGCCGCACAACCGCAGCATCGAGAGCGGCAAGGACGACGAACTCGAAGAGGAGCGCCGCCTTTGCTTCGTCGGCATGACGCGGGCGATGAAGCTGCTGCACCTGTGCCACGCCCGGATGCGCGAGTTCCGCGGGCAGACCAACTACTCCATCCCAAGCATGTTCCTGGACGAACTGCCGCCGGACGTGGAGCGGATCGACCAGTCGATGCAGCGCAACAGCGCTCGCGGGGCCATTGAGGAGTGGCGGCGGGGGTACGCGGCCACCGCCGGCGGGTACAACCCGCGAGGCGTCGCCCCGGTCAAGCCGAACATCCCCTCGACCGCCAACCCGGACGAGTACGCCGTCGGGGTGACGGTGCAGCACGAGGAGTACGGGATCGGGGTGGTGTCGGAGGTGAGCGGGGCCGGGGCACTGCGGAAGGTAAAGGTGCGGTTCCCCGGCAGCGGCGAGCGGACGTTCGTGGCCGACAAGGTGAAGCTGCGGGTGGTGAAGCGGGGGGGATAGTTCATTGACAGGGACGGCCGTGGGTGCGATGATCTCATCACCCGTCCATTCGGACCTCGCCATGTCCCTGTTCATCGTTCGACCGAAGCTGCGGTTCGAGGATCGCGTGAGCGGCGCGCTCCCCCTGCTCGACCGCCAGTTCACGCCCGACCGCCGCCGCACCCAAATCCAAGAGGTGGTCGAACTGCTCAAGGAAGACCCGGTTCAACGTCAACTCCGCCGGTGGATCGGTGAGACGCTCCCCGCCGGCGGTCAGACCACTCCGGTGGTGCGCACCGACCCCAGTCCGGTGGTCGGTGCGGCCGTGTTGGACCTGACCGACGAACAGGCGGAGCAACTGCGGAAAGACTTGCCAGAGGTGTCCGTCACCCCGGATCGGGCGATGCACCTGATCGAACCGGCACGCCCGAGCGGGCCGGCCAGTCTCGCCAAGAAGAAGTTGACCATCCCCGACCGCTGGCACTTGCAGAAGTGCGGCGTTTAGGCCAACACGGGGAAGCGGAAGACTCGGATGACAGGAACCGGAGTCACGGTGGCGGTGTTCGACACTGGCATCGCCGCCGGGCACCGCGAGTTCCAGCGTAAGTACAACACCAAAGGGGCGGTGTCCGCCGCGTACAAGTTCGACACGGCGGTGTGGCAGGCGGTGCCGAACGCCGTCGGGCAGGACACGTTCGGGCACGGCACCCACGTCGCCGGACTGATCGCCGGGGCGACAACCGGGGTGGCCCCGGACGCGACGCTCATCGACGCGGCCGTCATGCCCAACGGCAGGTGCCAACTGTCCGACCTGTTGCTCGCGTTGGAGTGGGCGGCGACCACACCGGCCATCCAAATCCTGAACCTGTCCGTCGGCATCGCCGGGTACGAGCCGGGGTTGGAAGAGGTGTGTGACCGGCTGGAAGCGTTCGGCGTACTGGCCGTGGTCGCCGTCGGGAACGCTGGTCGCAACCGCACCGGCAGCCCCGGCAACTACCGCTCCGTCCTGTCGGTCGGGGCGTCGAGCCGGCAGAACCGTATCCCGGCGTTCAGCGGGAGCGGGGAACTGATGGTCGATCACCATCTGTACGGCGTCCCTGATGTCGTCGCACCGGGTGTCGGGGTGTTCTCCTGCGTTCCGGGTGCGGTAGACACCTACGAACCGTGGGACGGCACCTCGATGGCCACACCCATCGTCACCGGCCTGGCGGCACTCCACCTGCAACGGGATCCGGGGATCCGGTTGGCCGACCTGAAGGAGAAACTGATCGAAGACGCGGTCGATATTCCGACGGAAGAGGACGCCCGACAGGGGTTCGGAGTGGTACGATTCGTGTGAGAGGGTGGCCCGTGGAACTCAACCCCGCACAATCCGGAAAGGTGAATGCCGCCCTTCGTGGCGTGCTGGCTTCTACCACGCCCAACCAGCAGGTGAGAGCCGTATTGGTGGTGCGCCCGTCCGGGCAGACGGTGCCGGACCCGCCGCCACTCGACCCGGCGGACTTCCTGGATCGCGTTGCCTTCCGCGAAGCGGTGATCGCACAACAGAAGCAGTTGACCGAAACCCGCCTCGGCCCGCTCTTCCGCACACTGGCTCAGTTCGGACTCCATCCCAGAGGCGGGGAGTTGGGCGCGGTGGTGGTCGAAGGACCGGCTCAACAGTTGTTGGCTGCCCTCAACTTGGAAGAAGTGATCCGCGGGATGGCTGACGCCCAAGTCGAGCCGCCCAGCCCGAGACGGCAGTAGGGTTGACACTTCAAGGCGGCTCAGACTCACACGAACCGCTCGAAGTCCCATACGGTCGTCTCGCCCAGGCCCTTCACTTCCACTTGCCGCGGCGTTCCCGTGGCCAGTTCCTTCACGTCGTCCCAGGCGGCTTCACTCAGTGTCACGCGGCCGGGCACGCCGTTGGATTCCATCCGGGCGGCGGCGTTCACCGTGTGCCCCCACACGTCGAAGCTGAACTGCGTCTGCCCCAGCACCCCGCTCACCACCGGCCCCACGTTCACCCCCACCCGCACCCGCCACCCGGCCGGGTGCGCGGCGGCGTCGGCGATCAGGTCCACCCCGCACTTCAGCAGCGACAGCGCCGGGTTCGGGTCGGCCCCGTCGAGTCCGGCCACGGCCATGAACGCGTCGCCCACCGTCTTGATCTTCTGCACCCCGTGACGGGCGGCCGACGCCTCGAACCGGGTGATCAGGTCTTGCAGCGTGGCCACCACCTCTTCCGGCCGGTCCTGCCGCGCCTCGCACCAACTGGTGAACCCGGCGATGTCGGTGAACAGCACGCCCACCTTCTCGTGCCGCTTCGGGCGGATGGACTCGTGCTGCCGCCATTCGGTCACGGCCGCCGGCGGGAACATGGCGTTCACCAGCCGATCAATCCGGCTCTGGTACTCCCGCTCGCGGTCGCGAAGCCGCTTCTTTTCCAGGCCGGCGGCGATGCGGGCCTGGAGGAGTGCCGGCCGCACCGGGCGGGTCAGGTAGTCTTCCGCGCCGGCCGAGATGCACGCCAGCACGCCGTCCTCGTCGTCCAGCGCGCTCACCATAATCACCGGGATGGCCCACAGCTCGGGGTCGGCCTTCATCCACGTGAGCAGGTCGAGGCCGGTCACGCCGGGCATGAGCACGTCGCACAGCACCACGTCCACGGCCAGGTCCGGGCGGCGGAGTCGCGTGACCGCCGCCGGCCCGCCGTCCACCGCCTCCACCGCGTGCCCCAGGTCGCGGAGCATCTTGCCCACCAGGTCGCGGTTGAACTCGTTGTCGTCCACTAGCAGCACGCGGCCGGGGGCGGTCCGCTCGGCCCGCGCCGCCGCCACCGCCGCCGGCAGCTTCACCAGCGCGTCGAGGATGGGCATCTCGCGGGAGTGCTCGTTCGCCGGGTCGAGCGGGGCGAGGGAGCCGATCAGGTCGAGCAGTTGGCGGGCGGCGGCGCGGGTGGCGACGAGCGACGGGCCGAGGTCGGCGGCGTCTTCCTCCAGGCTGTCGCACGCGGAGATGACGTACCCGGCGGCCCCGCGGAGGTCGTGGCGGAGGGCTTTCAGTTCGGCGTCGGTTTGCGGGGCGATCTCGCCCGCGGCCAGCTTGCGAACGGTCTCGGTCAGGTTGTGGGAGCGGTCGTTGATGCGGTCGGTCAACTTGCGGACGTGCGGGTCGGCGGGCGACGCGGCGAGCAACTGGTCGGCGTGACACGACAACTCGGCGGCCGGCGCGGACAACTCTTGCACCAGGTACGCCAGCCACGCCCGCTGTCGGAGGGTCGGCGGTGGCGGCGGCGGGGGCATGGGGGGATTGTAGCCGACTGTTACTGACTCGAAGGTCCTCCGCACTCTCCGAGTGCGGAGGACCTTTCCGAACACAACGTTCCTTTCCTGCGAGTCAGTAGCCCGGATTATTCAGGAGCGCATGCCAGACAATCGTTTCTCGTCGTCAGGAACGTGTTCCGGTCGGCAGAAGCACCCTTTCGGCCGCTCGGGGCGTACCGCCCCCTTACCCCCATCTGCTGTTCGGGTTGTCCTGGCTTCATCCGGTCCAGAAGTGCGCGACGGCCGGACGCCGACAGACGTGCTCCGCCACCCGCTCGAAGAATTGCCGGTTCGGCCAACTGCCGCTCAGTCGCACCACGATGCGGCGGCAACTGACCACCACCGAGGCCGCCACCTTGATCAGCAGCAAGCGCCACGTCGCCGGCTGGCCTTCTCCCAGTGGGTCGCGGCGACGACGGGCGTTCTGGTAACGCTTCCGCGCGGGTTCGGGCAACGCCGCCACGGGCACATCACCAGCGGGTGCGGGCGGCGGGTCGGCGATCTCCCGACGCAATCGCACCAGCAGGTTCAGCGCCGCCGCGTGCAGGTACAGCCGGAAGTAGTTGGCCATGAACCGGTGGTCGCTCAGCCGGTCCATCGCGACCCCGCACTGGAACTCCTTGTTCCGGTTCTCGCTCTCCCCGCGCATCGCGTACTCGACATAGGTCGCTTCCTGGTACGCTTGCGCGCCGGGTCGGTTCGTGGTCACGAAGCGGCGGTTAGTCCCTTGTACGTTCACCTCCGCCTTCACCACCACCCAGCGCGGGAGGGGCCAAGTTCCGGCTTGATACCAGAACCCGGCGAACAGCCGCTGCGGTACATGCGTCTCGTCCCATAACCGCACCGCTTCGGCTTGCAATGCGTCGCTTTCCCGACTCAGCACCGCATTCGTGGAGAGTCCGTAGGTGTCGATCACGTCCAGGCGCTCGCTCACCTCGGACAGGGTCGGGTTGCCGAACCCGCCATCGCCACGCACGCGAATCCGCACGTTCGGCCAGACCGCGCGAACCCGCGTCACCAGGTACTCCAGATCGTCGTCGGCACCGAGGGACGCCGGTGCCGTGCCGTGCCGCAGGCTGAGTACC
>JANNQE010000774.1:0-1939 GCA_031441625.1 Planctomycetia bacterium | reverse complement strand
CCCGCCGGCCGTCGCCATGCAGATCGTGCGGGCGACGAGCAACCCGGACTGCGAGGTGAAGGAGATCGTCAACCTGCTGGCGCACGACCCGGCCATCTGCGGGCAGTTGCTCAAAGTCATCAACTCGTGCGTGTACGCGCTCAGTTCGCCCATCACGTCGGTCGAGCGGGCGGTCCTGCTGCTCGGCATGAACACCGTGCGGTCGCTCGTGCTGGCGCTGTCGCTGCCGGCCATGCAGTCCGGCCGCGTGCCGGCCAAAGACCTCCGCGACTACTGGGTGAACTCGGTGAGCGGGGCGATCATGGCCCGCGAGCTGGCCGCCAAGATGCGCCGCCCGCTGCCCGAAGACGACCTGGTGTGCGGCCTGCTCCGCGACATGGGCGGGCTGCTCCTCCGCCAGACGTTCCCGCGCGAGTACGCCGAGTTCGCCGCCGGCAACCGCGGGCGGCTGGCGACCGACCTGTGCGCGGCCGAGCGGGCCGTGTTCGGCGTCGATCACGCGGACGTGTCGGCGGCGCTCCTCGCCGAGTGGAAGCTGCCCGTCCTCCTGGTCGAGCCGATCCGCGGGCACCACCACCCGGAGGTGCTCGTCAACCCGACGAAGACCGTCCTGCAACGGGCGGAGTTGCTGGCGTTCACCGAGTCGCTCGCCCAACTGGACACCGTCGCCCAGCACCCCGACCGCCTGAACGAGTTGTTGAACACCGCCCAGACGAAGTTCAACCTGTCTTGCAACGAGCTGGTGGCGTTCCTGCAAAGCCTGGTGCCGAAGGTGCAGGCGTTCGCCGAGATGCTGAGCCTGGACGTGAACAACAGCCCCGAATACCTGGGCACGCTCACCCGCGGGTGTACCGCCCTGGTGGAGCTGACGCACGGGGCCACGTCCGGCGCGGCCACCGTCGCCGGCGGCGCGAGCGAGTCCGGTCGCACGGGCGTCGGCACCACCACCCCCATGCCGGTGCCCGGCGGTCGGCCGCTCACCGGCCCGGCGTTCCAGTCCGACTTCTTCGCCCGCTTCCCGGACGGCGGCTGCCACCTGGACGGCTTCCAGCTCACCAAAGTGCTCGGCCGCGGGGCGATGGGCGTGGTGTATTTGGGGCACGACCCCGGCCTCGACCGCGCGGTGGCCGTCAAGCTGATGGACCCGGACGTGAGCCGCGACCCGGCCAACCGCGAGCGGTTCGCCCGCGAGGCCCGCAGTGTGGCCGCCATCCGCCACGAGAACGTGGTGCAGATTTACGCCGTCCGCGAGGCCGACGGCCTGCTGTATCTGGCGATGGAGTTCATCGACGGGCAGTCGCTCGAAGAGGTGGTGGAGAAGTCCGGGCCGCTGAGCATCGCCGACCTGGGGGCGGCGGCCGAGCAGATCGCCGCCGGGCTGAACGCCGCCCACACCCGCGGCATCATCCACCGCGACCTGAAGCCGGCCAACGTGCTCCGCGGGAAGGACGGTCGCTGCCGGCTGGTGGACTTCGGCCTGGCGCGGTCGGACAAGGACGCCTCCGTGTCGGTCGCCGGGAGCGTGGTCGGCACCCCGCTGTTCATGTCGCCCGAGCAGGTGTACGGCGAGACGCTCGACGCCCGCTCCGACCTGTTCAGCCTGGGCACGGTGCTGCACGTGCTGGCCACCGGCAAGAACCCGTTCTCGTCCACCAGCACGGTGGCGGTGATGAAGAAGGTGGCCGACGTGGACCCGCCGCCGCTGCGGGAACTGCGGAAGGACGTGCCCGAGTGGGTCGAGCGACTGGTGCGGAAGCTGCACGCCAAGCGGGCGAACGAGCGGTTCGCCACGGCCGACGACGTGCTCGCGTTCATCCGCATGACGGCCACCGCCCCGCCGCCGGCCGACAAGCCGAAGGCGGACGCGGCGAAGAAGAAGGGGTGGTTCGGGTGGTAGTTCCGGGAGCGCGGGCGTCCCGCCCGCTCGGGAATGCGGGCG
>JANNQE010000773.1:0-5735 GCA_031441625.1 Planctomycetia bacterium | reverse complement strand
CCTCCCCCCTTGTGGGGGAGGTCGCCGAGCGGAGTGAAACGACGCCGGCGGGTGGGGGGGTACGATGGCCCAATCGAAACGCACCACCCATTCAGACCGCCACACTTTTCCCCGTAGAACTCCCGCGACCGCGGGCACTACCCCTGTGACCGAACCGCGAGGACGTAAATGACCGCCCGACCGCTGCACGCCGTGTTGCGGGCGCTGGCCGACACCGGCCCGCCGGAATCCGACGCCGACCTGCTCCGCCGGTTCGTCGCCACCCGCGACGACGAGGCGTTCGCCACCCTGGTGAAACGCCACGGCCGGCTGGTGTGGGCCGTCTGCCGACACCTGACCCGCTCCGATGCCGAGGCCGACGACGCCTTTCAAGCGACGTTCCTGGTGCTGGTGCGGAACGCCGCGGGTGTGAAGGACGCGGCCAGGCTGTCGGCGTGGCTGCACGGGGTGGCGTACAAGGTGTGCGGCAAATCGCGGCTGGCGGCCAAGCGCCGCACCACCCGCGAGCAGGCCACCGCCGGCCGGGAGCGGAACGGCCACGCCATCCCCGACTCCGCCTGGGATCGCGCGCTGTCGGCGGTCCACGAGGAGGTGGCCGGCCTGCCCGACTCCCTCCGCGTGCCGTTCGTACTCTGCTGCCTGGAAGGACTCGGTCAGACGGAAGCGGCCGAGCAACTCGGGTGGAAGCTGGGCACGCTGTCGGGCCGATTGACACGGGCGAAGGACGCGGTGCTGGCGAAACTGAGCGCCCGCGGGCTGACGCTCGGCGTGCTGGCGAGCGTGGGATTGGCGGTGGTGCCGTCCGACGTGTCGGCGAAGGCGGTCGGGCTAGGTCAGATCGGGTTCGCGGTTCCGGGGTCCGTTCTTCAACTCTCTTCAGGGGTGATCGGCATGAGCGTGAACAAGGTGAAGCTGCTGGCCGCCGGGGTGCTGGCGGCGTGCGGGCTGGCGATCAGCGGCGGGGCCGGGTGGGTGAGCAAGGCGGAGGCGTATGACCCGACCGCGGCGGCGTCCCCGGCCGACCGGGTGAAGCAACTGGAGGCGGAGCTGGCGAAGGCGAAGGCCCAGGCGGCGAGGGCGGCGGAGGAGGCGAAACTGGCCGAGGAACTGACCGCTCGTTACGTCGAGGCGCTGACCGAGTCCGTGAAGAAGGCGGCGGCGGACCCGGACAAGCCGGCGAAGGCGGACGCCCGCCTGCTGGGGGAAGTGGTGAAGGGGCGAAAGGGGTTGACGGGCAACCCGACGGCGGTGGCGACGGCGAAGTGGGAGTACGAGTTCGTGGACATGGCCGAGACGTTCGACCCCGGCAACCTGTCGCTCTTCCTGCAAGAGCGGGAGAAGGCGGGGTGGGAGTTCCTCGGTTCCTCCGCACTGGGAAAGAACGGCGGGGTGCCGATGTGGCTGTTCCGCAAGTCGAAGGGCGGGACGACGACGGCGACGGTGTACGAGACGGTACCGGTCACGAAGTACTACACCTACCCGAAGGCCGAGACGACCGCCCCCGCCGCCCCGAACGTGCCGTCGTCTCCGCCCCTCCCGCCCGCGGCCCCGTCGGCCCCGTCGGCTACGCCGAAGGGCGTGATGGTGCCGGCGGTGGCACCCGCCCAGAGCACGCCGGCCGACACCGCCGAGCAGATCGAGGCCGAGATCAAGCGGTTGCAGGAGAAGCTGGAAGTGCTGAAGAAGACCAAGCAGAAGGGCAAGTAAGCGGGCGGAACGGCCGTACGATCCGCGACCGCGAGGGAGCGGGGGATCCACCCCCCACTCCCTCGCGGTCGCGGTTCCACTTTTACCCCTGCTGCCCGGTCTTCTCCTTCGGGTGGAAGAGGGCCGCGAGCACGACCGCCCCGACCAGGGCCGCGAACATGGACACCTGGAACACGATCGAGTAGTCCAGCGTGTCCACCGCCTTCTCGCCGACCATCACTTTCATCTCGTAGGTGGTCTTCAGCCGGCCGCACACGAAGTTGGCCACGAACGGCCCGACGCCGACGATGAGCAGGTTGAACAGCCCCTGCGCGCTGCTCCGCACGTCCTTCGGGAACGTCTTGTCCACGAAGATGTACACGGTGGCGAAGAAGAAGGCGTAGCAGACGCCGTGGACGGCGTTGACGAGGATGGCGGCCTCTTTCAGCGGGAAGTAGGCGAACACCGCGAACCGGGCCGCGTGGCCGAGCACGCCGATGACCATCGTCCACTTCCAGCCCAGGTTCTTCAGCACCCAGCCGAGCACCAGCATGGTGAGGATCTCGGCGATCTGCCCGATCTTCATCACCGGCAGCACCCAGTTGGACGGGATGTCCACCACCCCACCGTCCGCCTTCGGCCCGAGGAAGGTGGGCGTCCAGTAGAAGAAGCTCTGGTGGACGGCGGCGTCGATGAACGTGACCAGGAAGAGGACGAGCACGGCCGGGTGGCGGAGCAGCTTGGCCGCCTTCAGCCAGGCGAGCGTGTCGCCGCCGGCGGCCGGCTTGGGCGGGGTGTGCGGCAGGGTCAGGCTGTACCCGGCCAGCACCAGCGAGGCGACCCCGGCCACCAGGAACACGTACCGCTTCATCTCCATCGCCGCCGCCCCCGACAGCGACGTACTCAGCGCCTTCCCGATCCAATCGACGAACCCGACCTCGCCCATCGCCGGCACATTCGTCCAGTCCACCAGCAGGAAGATGAACGGCCAACTGGCGACGATCCAGCCGACGGTGCCCCACACCCGCACCGGGCCGAACTGCTTCTCCGGGTCGGTGAAGGCGTTGAACGCGATGCTGTTGGTGATACTGATGGTGGGCACGTAGAAGACCGAGTGCAGCAGCATCAGCCCGAAGAACGGCCAGAAGGCGGCGTTCACCTCGTCCGGGTTGTCCGGGTTCGGGCGGATGAAGAACAGGCCGAGGATGGCCAGCCCACCGATCAGGTGACTCACCGCCAGGAACTTTTCCGCCGCGAACATGCGGTCGGCGAACTGGGTGCTGAAGAAGAGGGCCACCAGCGCCCCCACGTTGAACGCCCCGAAGATGAGCGGCAGTTGCCAGTCCCCGTTGAACTTCAGCTTGGGGATGTAGTCGAACCCCATCTCGAACCACGCCCCCCAAATGAAGATCTGGAGGAACATCATCAGGCACAGGCGGGCCGTCAGGCCGAACGGCAGCGGGGCGGGCGAACCGCCGGACGGTGGGACCGACGCGGGAGCGGCCATGGGCGAACGACTCGGAAGGGGGCGACGGCGGGAATGGGGAGGAATGTAAACCCCGCCCCCACAGGCGGCAACGGAAAAGCGGCACGGCGTGTGGTATCGTGAAGGGCACGGTGCCGGAGCAACCCGATGACGATGCAGGCGAGCGAACGGTTCATGTTCCGTGGCGGATTGTTCTTCTGCGACGAAGAGCCGTTGGAGTGGGTGTTCCGCGAATGGAAGTGGGAACGCCCCGAGTTCGACGAGCACAGCACCTCCTGCTACCGCGGGTACGTTGGGGAGTGGGAGATCCGAGACGGTGACTTGTACCTCACCGAACTGCACTGTTCGACCGTGAACGGCCAGCCTTACGGCCTCCACGACCTGTTCCCCCTCGCCGACCCGGACGGCCTGTTCACCGACTGGGTGACCGACTGGCTTGGCTTGCTCGCGAACGAGGAGCAGGGCCCGAATGCGTTCGACTACCAACTCGCCATTCACCGAGGGCGGTTGATCGCGATCCACCGCTTCCCAGTCCGCGCACGGCCGAACTCCGATTACATTTTTCACGCGGCGAACCACTTGTGCCTTCCGACCGCGACACTCACTCTCTACCTCGACGACGCTTTCCCCGAAGAAGCCCCCTTCATCCGCGCATTGCACACCAACTGGTCCGATTCCTTGCCGCGGCTGGTGTACGCCGACTGGCTGGACGAGCGGGACGACTCTCGTGGCGAGTTGCTGAGGGTCGATGTGGCCTTGAGTGAAACGCCCAAAGATGCCCGTCTGCGGGACCGCCGGAAGGTGGTGTTGGAAACGGTGAAGGACTGGTTCTGGATGAAACTGGTCGGGTGCGACCCGCCGCGAGACCAGTTCGGGTGGGAACAGCGGTCGTGGTGACGGGGAAGCGTCCCCCCTGAATCCCAGGGCTTGCGCCCTGGGGACACTTCTCGGTGGTTGGGCGGGCGGCAGTCGCCCCGGTAGACTGTCCTTCCCCTCGGAGGACTGCCCGTGCGCTCCGCTCTCGTCGCCCTGCTGCTGTTGGCCGTGCCCGCCGTCGCGGTCGCTCAACTTTCCCCGCCGAACATCGTGCTCATCGTCGCCGACGACCTCGGCTGGGCCGACCTCGGCTGCTACGGCCAGAAGCACATCAAGACGCCCGCCCTCGACCAACTGGCCGCCGGCGGGATGAAGTTCACGCAGTTCTACAGCGGGCAGGCGGTGTGTGCGCCGTCGCGGTGTGTGCTGATGACCGGCAAGCACACCGGGCACGCGGCCATCCGCGACAACCGCGAGGCCCCGGAGAAGGCCGAGGGGCAGTTGCCCATGTCGGCGGACGAAACCACCGTCGCAACGTTGCTGAAGAAGCAGGGCTACACCACGGCCGCGATGGGCAAGTGGGGCCTGGGCATGTTCGGCACCAGCGGCGACCCGCTCAAGCACGGGTTCGAAACCTTCTACGGGTACAACTGCCAGCGGCACGCGCACACCCACTACCCGACGTTCCTGTACCGCAACGCCGAGCGGTTCGACTTGAAGGGGAACGACGGGGCGAAGGGCGACAGCTTCAGCCACGACCTGTTCGAGAAGGAGGCGCTGGAGTTCCTCGACGCGACGCCGAAGAACAAGTCGTTCTTCCTGTACCTGCCGTTCACCGTGCCGCACGTGGCGGTGCAGGCCCCCGCCGACGCGCTCAAGGAGTACGAGGGCAAGCTCGGCGACGACCCGGCCTACGACGGCAAGAAGGGGTATCGCGTCCACCCCGCCCCGCACGCCGGGTACGCCGCCATGGTGACCCGCATGGACCGCACCGTCGGGCGAATCGTGGACAAGCTGAAGGAACTGAAGCTGGAGAAGAACACGCTGGTGCTGTTCACCTCGGACAACGGGCCGACGCACAACGTGGGCGGCGCGGACAGCACCTTTTTCAAATCCGCCGGCGACCTGAAGGGGCTGAAAGGCAGCCTGTACGAAGGCGGCATCCGCGTGCCGCTGCTGGCCTACTGGCCGGGCAAGGTCAAGGCCGGGGCGACGTGCGACACGCCGTTCGCCTTCTGGGACGTGATGCCGACGCTGTGCGACGCGGCGGCCATCGAGACGCCGAAGGGGATCGACGGCATTTCGTTCTACCCCACGCTGCGCGGCAACGACGGGCAGAAGCCGCACGACTTCCTGTACTGGGAGTTCCCCGGCTACGGTGGTCAGCAGGCGGTGCGGGAGGGCAACTGGAAGGCGGTGCGGCAGAAGCTGGGGCAGAAGAAGATCGTGACCGAGTTGTACGACCTGAAGGCCGACCCGAACGAGACGACCGACGTGGCCGCCAAGAACCCGGACGTGCTGAAGAAGCTGGACGCGCGGATGGTCGAGCAGCACACGCCGAACAAGGATTTTCCGTTGCAGGCGATTGATAAGTGATTTGTCCCCCTCTCCCCTGGGGGGAGAGGGGGACAAATCACATATCAATCGCCTGCAACGGAAAATCCTTGTTCGGCGTGTGCTGCTCGACCATCCGCGCGTCCAGCTTCTTCAGCACGTCCGGGTTCTTGGCGGCCACGTCGGTCGTCTC
>JANNQE010000772.1:0-2849 GCA_031441625.1 Planctomycetia bacterium | reverse complement strand
GGCGGCGTGAGCCGTCTGGGTTGTTGACACCCAGGCGGCTCACGCCGCCGGTTCACCAGCAACGGGTCACTTCTTCCGCCGCACGCTCTTGATGACGATGTCCTCGGTCGGCACGCTGTCCCACTGGCCCACCCGCCCGGTCTTCGCTTCGGTCATCTTGTCCGCCACGTCCATGCCGGCCACCACCTTGCCGAACACGCAGTAGCCGACCTTGTCCCACGCCTTCTCGCCGTCGAGCCGGGAGTTGTCCACCAGGTTGATGAAGAACTGGCTGGTGGCCGAGTCCGGCTTGGCCGCTCGGGCCATCGCCACCGTGCCGCGGGCGTTGCTCAGTCCGTTGTCCGACTCGCACGCGATCGCGTCGCTCCCTTTCTTCTCCTTCATGCCCGGCTCGAACCCGCCGCCCTGCACCATGAACTGCGGGATGACGCGGTGGACGATCAGCCCGTCGTAGAACTTGTCGTCGGCGTACCCGAGGAAGTTCGCCACCGTCTTCGGCGCCTTGTCGGGGAACAACTCGATCTCGATGTCGCCCAGGCTGGTCTCCATCACCACGTGCGTGTCGCTCCCCTTGACCGCCTTCGGCACCGGCGCGGCCGACACGCACCCGCAAGCGACGACGAGAGCGGCGACCATCAGGAGGGCACGGGTCATGGTGCGACGGGGGGTTTGTGGTTGAACCGCGGGGTGGCGTCCGGTACTAAGTGTGCACTGTACCACTCCCGCCCACCCAGGTCAGCCCATGCCGAGTAACGACGACGAGCGTAACGAACGCGAGGACGACCGCCCCCGCCGTGCCCGCCGCGAGCGGGACGACCGCGACGATCGGGACGACGACCGCCCGCGGCGGCGCAGGGGCGGCGACCCGGATCCGACCGGCGGACTGATCCCGGTGGGGAATGGGATGGCGCTGGCGGCGTATTACTGTGGGGTGTTCTCGTTCATCCCGTGCGCCGGGATGGTGCTCGGCCCGCTCGCCGTCATCTTCGGGTTCCTCGGCCTGAACCGGGCGAACAAGTACCCGGAGGTGAAGGGGAAGGGGCACTCCATCGCCGGCATCGTGTGCGGGGGACTGACCACCCTGGGGCACGTCGCCGGGGTCGTGTTCATCGCCATCGCCGCCAACGCCAAGTGACGGAGGACCCGCCGTGCCGCCCGACCGCAAGCCCGACCCGCAGACCGACTACGAAGACCCCATCGACCGGCTGTACCGCCGGCGACCGTCCAAGAAGAGGGACAAGGGGGAGAAGTCGGAGAAGACGCCGAGTTCGACCGCCACGGTCTCGTTCTACTTCGGCATCATCGGGCTGGTGCCGTGCCTCGGCCTGCTGTTCGCCCCGCTCTCCATCCTGCTCGGGTTCATCGGCCTCGCCCAGACCCGCGACCCGATGGTGAGCGGGAAGGGGCGGGCCAAGTCGGGCATCTGGTTCGGGATGATCGGGGTGATTATCAACTACCTCATCCCGCTCGGCTTCTACATCTGGGCAGGCGTCCGCGGCGGGTTCCGGTAGGGTGGGTCGCTCTCGCCGAGAGCGACATCGGACCCGGCTCTCGGCGAGAGCCGGCCACCCTATTTGATCGTCACCTCGACTTCGGCGCTGAACACCAGGCCGGGGTCGCCGCGGCCGGCGAGCGTCTTCGACAGCACCGCCACCGTGCGGCTCACCTCGCCGGCGAACAGCTCCTTCCCGCCCTTCGTCACCGTCACCGGCTTGTCCAGGTCGGCCGTGCGGTCATCGAACCGCACGATCAACTTCTCCACCTTCTCCGCGGTGGTGATGTCCACCGCCTGCTTGTCCCGCGTCGCCACCACCAGCGAATCGCCCTTCGCCTCCTTCGGTGGCACGGCCAGCCAGTAGCTCCGCTCGTGCGGGGTGCCGGTCTGCTTCCACACCACTTTCGCCGGCACCGGGTCGCGGGTGAAGGTGGCCATCCACGGCAAGGCCAGCTTGTCTTCCAGGTTCATCCAGTGCGGCTTGCCGGGGTGGATGCGGACCAGGTGCTCGTACCCGTCGGGGTCGTCGGCCCGCAGTTTGTCCAGCGCCGCGCCGTACTCTTTGCCCACCTTGTTGCGGTTGTACGCCGCGTCGTTCCCGCCCACTTGCAGGGCGAACGGCACGTTCCGCAGGCTCAGCGGCGACACCCCGTTCGGGTGGCCGGCCATCATGGCGGCGGCGGCCCAGTGGTCGGCCATCCGCGGGGCGAGTTGGTACACGCCGTCGCCGCCGGCCGAGTAGCCCATCACGTACACGCGGTTCGGGTTCACCTCTTCGAGCACGATCAGGTCTTCGATCAGCCGGGTGAACAGGCGGTCGATGTGCCCCTCGTGCCACAGGTTCCAGGTGTTCGTCGGCGCCCGCGGGGCGAGGTAGATGCCCTCCTCCGGCTGGTACAGCTTCTTCTGGTTCTCGTACTGCCCGTCGTTCACGTTCGCCGGTGCCCCGCCCCCGCCGTGCAGCGAGATCCACAGGCTCCACCCGTCCTTCGGCTTCTTCTCGCCGAACCTCTTGTAGAAGAACGGCATCTCCAGCTTGTCGTCCTTCAGCACCTTCGCCTTCAGTTCCTCGGCACGGTCCATCTTGATGATGTCGGTGTGCAGTTTCCACAGCGCCTCGCGGGCGGCGGCGGCGTCGGCTTTGGTGAGCGGCACGGTGGCGAACGGCTTGTCGGCCAACTCCGCCACGGTGGTGGGCTTGGCGTCGATTGCCGCCTTCAGGTCCTTCACCGCCTCGGCCGACTTGGTGGCGTCGGCGGCGACGAGCGGGGCAGCGAATAACGCGAGGAAGAGGAGGGCGCGCATCGGAACTCCAGATGAAAGACAGATTTCACCGCCGAGGGCACATGAGGGC